>NZ_CAMYEZ010000008.1 GCF_947254915.1 uncultured Porphyromonas sp.
CGGTCGCCTCGCTCCGCTCCCCACGCCCCTGCTACGCAGACAGCTCACCTCGCGCCACCCCTCGCTCCGCCTCTTCGCTCTCTACACGCTCCTCCACCTCTGCTCCCTCCGATCGTAACTTCTGTCGGTCATGTAGCTCTCCCTGCTCCGGATGCCCTTGAACAAGAGTTGGCTAATTCAAATAATGTTTTTATATTAGCAGTAGAAAATAATAGGAGCCAGCTCCTATATAGAACTATGGACCCTTATCCTATAAGATATGAAACGAACTCTACTTACTCTCCCGTCTGGAAGAGTCGTGTGCTAAGCTTTACACTCGTCTCTGTATCTACAACGCAGTCCACTTTAAAGTCATCTAGTTGTGTTGTCCATACGCTCCCTTGTGGAAATATCGAAACTTACTAAACAAAGAATCTGTAATATGAAAGCATTTTGTAATGTGAAAGTGTTTGTGACACTGATTCTATCTATGCTAGCCATAGCTTCGTGTCAAAGTCCGAACTCTTGTCCAGACTTACCTGACCCCAATGCAAACACCTTTAAGGCGGAGTTCAAAGCGACTCCTGACGCCTTCTCAGCTCAAGGCGGAGAGGGACTTGTAACAGGCATCTTAAAGGAGATCAACGCAGAGGGCGTAGAAGTCTCAGAAAGGCCTCTTACCAAGAGTGAATTCACACTAAGGCTCAAGTCTGGCGATGCTAGCCAAATCTCAATTGACAACGATACTAAGAAGTTTGTCGTAGTTAAGGGATCAACAGCAACTTTTGAGCTAGAGGCTATGGCAACGGTTGAAAAAGCGACAAAAAACTCTCAGGTATTAACTATAGTACGTGGGGGTGAAGTCAACTACTCTTTTGTCGCTACACCAGCTGTCTTTACTGCAATGGGCGGAGTGGGGACAGTCTCTGGACTCTGTAAAATCACAAATGCATCGGGTGAGATAGTCTCAGAGAAAGCTCTTGAACCAAGTGATTTCACCCTTTCTCTCAAGGCCGAAAACAAAGAGATTACTGTGGATGATGCCACTAAATCTTTTAATGTGGCTATGGGCAATGATGCCACATTTGAACTAATTGCCTCCTGTGATGGCGAAGAGTCTCAAGTTTTAACTATCAGTCGCAAAGGTAAATTGACTTACAAGTTCAAGGCTGAGCCGAGTACTTTTGATGCTGCGGGTGGAAAGGGCTTTGTTGCAGGTATCTGTACTGCGGTAGATCAAGCTGGTAGTCCACAGATTAGCACATCGCTAGCCTCTGAAGACTTTACCATCTCGCTCAAATCTGGGAGCAAGGCTGAGATTGTAATTGATCAAGCAGAGAAGAGCTTTCTGGTAAAGGCTGGAGAACAAGAAGCTGACTTTATACTGGAAGCAAAAGCATTACACAAAGATGCTGCTCCACAAGAAATTAAGATCCATAGAGAAGCCAAAGCAACCCCTGCTCCGACCAATAGGTTGCCGCTAGAATATGTAGCAGAGTATAATATCGACCCTAGAGGGACGGGATTTGTCAAAACTCACGCGACGAATGAAAGTGGCTACTTTACATTTGAAGACGCTGTCGCTAAGTTTAGCGATATAACTATTGCAGGCAAGAAGTATCATCTGCCTAGTCATGAAGAGTTGATGTCAATTGTCCCTTCATTCAGCATGAATCTAGGTAGTAACTTTGCAATCCCAACCATTGTCAAAGATGCGTCAGAGACCGTCACCATTAAGGGAAGAACGGTTTCCTCAAAGAATGACTATCGAGGAGGAATCTCGGGAGTAGCCTATGCCGTACGATTCAAAGGAACAGACTTTGTCTCTGCGTGGAAGTACGAATGTACACGGCTAGACAATCATCTGGTGATGAAAGTGACAGCACGACCTCTCAAGGGTGCAAACGCCTCGATTATCATTGACGATGTGGCAAAGCCTAGCTTTTGGACGAGTTCTACGGAGCATGACGTTGTTAGGTACTTTCCAGCTTCTGGGCTAATAAAGCCTGGGTCAGAAAGTGTATTAGAGCGTGATGTCATGGGCTATTTTTGGGCTTCCGACTCATACGATTCGACTAATTCGTGGGGTTGTTTCTTCAATCAGATGTCTTCGTTCGTCGCAATGAGCAAACAGGAGTTTAAGTTGACGATTCGTCTCTTTGAAACTAATTAGGAGTTTGGACGTCATAGTCCCCACAGTCGAGGGCAGTCTGCTCATTATGGTGACGGCTGACTATGCGGTAAGCGTGATGTAGACCATGTCTATGCTGACGAATGTGTCGGCAACTGAATAATAAGAGGGGACTAGACCGCTACATTGGCGATTGAGTCCCCTCTGTTACGTTGATCCGCTGGACAATCGGTTGAAGTGTTTCCTCGCTCGTAGGATCCTGTAAGTTGGGAGCAATGAGAAAATCTTAAATAGCTCGGTGTAAAACGAAAAATCTCCACGGAGCCGGGAAATAAAACTTCGGAAGAATGAAATGAAACTTCGGAAGAAAGATTTCAAAGTTCCGAAGAATTTTTCCATTCCTCCGTGGAGATCCCAAGATCTCTACCGAGGAATCGTTCAATTTCCTCGATAGTGCCGTAGATGAAGTCATCTTATATCATGCGTTAGCGGGTGGAATGTACGGTATGTTCTTGAACAAGAGTTAGCTAATTCAAATAATTTTTTTTATATTAGCGGTGGAAAACAATAGGAGCCAGCTCCTATATAGAACTATGGACTCTTATCCTATAAGGTATGAAACGAATTCTACTTACTCTTCTGCTCATCGGCTTGTTGCCACTGAGCCAATTTGCCCAGGAAGAGATCTCCTTTGTGACCACGCTACCAGTAAACAGTGAAATCCGACTGGAGGTCAATGCCAAGGGAAATGTTGAGACAGAGGGACTGAAGTTCTTGCGTAGTGAGCAGATGCAAGGGATTACCTTCTCGTATTACACGATCCTCTCTCAGGAGATCAAGCTCAAGGGCTCTATCTTAGGACTAGACTGTAGCGCCCAAAAGATTACTCAGCTAGACTTATCGAGAGCATCAAGCTTGCGGACACTCTTTGCGTACAAGAATAAGTTGACATCCATCGATCTTGGTGCCAGCTCAGCATTGGACTTTGTTGATCTATCGTACAACGAGCTGACCTCCGTGAAGATACCCGCATTGCCTCGGTTACAGCGACTAGCTCTCTACAATAATCAACTGGCGGAGCTGTCTATCGGACACTGTCCACTGCTTAGCTATTTGGACATCCATGGCAACAACCTCTCGCAGTCGGTGTGTGAAGCATTGCCTAGCCTCTTGCCACAGCGAAGTCAAGCTGGGACATTGGTTGCCGTGGATAATACGCAGCAAGAGGCAAACAAGTACTCGAAGAAAGCTGTTGAGGCTGCGAAGATGAGAGGCTGGGATGTCTTTGACTATAATGGGAGTCCTTTCAGTATGAAGCCTTATAGGGGCTTTGACTATGTACCTCAAGTGTCAAATCGTCTCATCACGCTATCCTCTGCAAAGCCTCAGAATGGAGAGATCTCTATCACGATAAGAAGTGAGGAGCCCTATCGTATTGAAGGGGCAGAGACCATTTCAGAAGAGAAGTACTTCTCCGGAGAGACGCTTCTGAAGCTACGACTAGGGAGCGGTGGCACGGTGCAGCTCTATGGGGATATTCTCTCGCTGGACTGTTCTAAAGCAGAGCTGACCCAGCTGTCCTTCTCTACGGAGTCGCTGATCTCTTCGCTGATCTGCAGGGACAATACTCTGGATCGCCTAGATCTCACTACCTTAAAGCAATTGAGGCAGTTAGACTGTCGCAACAACAAGCTGGAGGAGATACTGTTGAGTCCCAGTCTACCGCTGACCCTCTTCAACGTAGCCAACAACAAGTTGTCAGATGCTAAGGTAGCATCACTCGTAAGTGCATTGGCGACGAGTGATGATGAGAACCTATTTAAGAGGGCTGTCGTCTTTGACAGCCGTGAAGGAGGTGATGCTAATCGCTTTTCTGCAGAGATGGTAAGCAAGCTCAAAGAGAAAGGCTTTACTCCGCTAGCCATCGTCAATGATGAGGATAAGCTGACATACTACAAGGGCTGGGACTACACGCCACATGTGGCTTCAGAGGCAGGAGTTACCTTTAGGACGAGCCGACCTGTCGGAGAGACACTCCTCATAGAGATAGCGCCTGTGGCTGGAGAGGATTGCTCCATATCGGGAGCTACGCTACTCTATCTAGACGCACCAGGGGAGACCCCCTATGAGGTCTATCGGGTAGACAAAGAGCTGATTACCATAGCTGGTAATGTCGCAAAGCTTGACCTTGGGGACTGTGGTGTAACATCACTGGACTGCTCTAAGGCACCTGAGCTGACGAAGCTACTGCTGATAAAGAACCCACAGCTACAAGCTCTAGATCTCACTGCAAACAAAAAGATAGAGACTCTCCAGATCGTGGAGTGCGGTATCCCGACGATAGACGCTCGCTCACTGACAAATCTGCGACAGCTATACGCTGGTTATAGTGCACTAAGGGAGGTAGATCTATCTCAGTGTGAGAAGCTGGAGACGCTGAATCTAGATAAGCTACAGCTGAAAGAGCTTTCACTGGCAAACAACAAGAGACTCAAGTCTCTCTCCTGCTCTGAAAACAATCTGACAGAGCTAGATCTCTCAGCTCATCAACGTCTAGAGGATCTGGACTGCAGTCGTAACGCTCTTACGCTATTGACCCTGCCTCAAGAGGCTCCTCTCTTGAGGATTGATGCCTCGCACAACAAGTTGCAAAGCATCCCCTTAGGAACTTATCCTAACCTACAGCATCTCGCTTGCTATGGTAATAAGATTGATACGCTCCATGCCTCTAGTCTCTTCGCAAGCTTGCCTAGCAGAGTCGATGGGAGTCGCGGTCGGCTACTCTTTTGCGATAGTTCGATAGAAACCGAAGGCAATAGTGCTTATCAGAGAGATGTAGCGCAAGGGGAGGAAAAGAATTGGCTCGTCCTAGACTTCAACGGCAGTCCCACACGAGCTAAGCAATACAAAGGTGTCTCAAATCCTAACTCTATCGAATCCCCGCTACAACGGCACTGGGCGGTGGCACAAGTGGGACGGGAGCTTCAGATACGCCATCTACCCATAGGGGAGGAGCTCGCCGTATTCTCTCCGACAGGAGTACTGCTGTATAGGACGATAGTCCGAGAGGAGATGACGCCAGTAGATATAACTGACTATCCGCTACAGATAATAATCTCAGCAATGGGGCAAAGTAGCGTGGTAGCTCTCTCGAGAGGCGAATAACAAGACATACAAGACTAGCTTAAACATCTATAGATATGAGAAAACAATTACTCGCTATCGTATACGCCCTACTAGGGATCTGTATACCTCACGCCCTCCTCGCCTCAGAAGGTGAAGAGGTGACACTCTCCTTCGAGAAATATCCTGGCACGGAGGTCTCCATAGAGATAGAGTGTGACACCAATCCAGCTGTCGAGGGAGCTCACTTCCTCCGCATCGAGCCGAAAGATGGGGCAAAGCACTATATCTACCAGCTCAAAGAGTCCACCATCAAGCTCTCTGGTGGCAACATTCGAGCTATAGACTGCTCACACTCTGACCTAGCACAGATTGATGTGACCAAACTGCCTTACCTGCGAGAGCTACGTATCGAGGGAAACAATGTTGAGAAGCTTGACCTCTCTGCTTCTAAAGAGTTAAAGATCCTAGATGTAGGAGACAATCGCCTTTACGACCTAAATCTCACAGGACTTACCAAGCTGGAGAGGCTACTAGTCAATGGAAATGGACTTGCTCAGCTAAACATCTCTGACTGTCCAGCTCTGACGCTGATAGCCTGCTACAGTAATGAGATAAATGCGGACAATATGAAGCTCCTCGTGGAGTCTCTCCCGACCATATCGGCTAGCAAGCCTGCGCGTATGATAGTCGTTGACAAAAAAAGTGCTCTGGAGGGTAATGTCTGCTCTATGAGTCACGTCGCTATTGCCAAGGGTAAGAACTGGGAGATGTTTGACTACAAGGGTAGTGTCCAAGATATGGAGCCATACTATGGAGACGACTATGTCCCCGTTGTCTCATCGAACTATATAACCTTCAAGACAAACATGATCGCTGGAGATCAAGTCAAGCTAATGTGGAAGACCAAAGAGGAGAATCCACACGTAGAGCTGGAAGGGGCCTCCATCGTACGTACAGACGACTATGGCAAGGGTCCCGTCTACGTCTGTGAGCTCTCAGCCTCTGAGGTCAAGGTGAAGGGGGATCTTACTATGATTGATTGTAGTGCCAATCTAATCTCATCACTCGACCTGTCTCACTGCACCATACTCGAAGAGGTGTACTGTCACAAGAACGGTTATCTCAAGAGCCTTGACGTCTCCATGCTACCATCTCTAAAGCATATAGTTACTACCGACTGTGCGCTAGAGAAGCTGGATCTCACACATGCTCCACTGCTAGAGACTGCTTACCTTGCTAATATGCCTCTTGCAGAGATAGATCTATCGAATAATCCACAACTCAGAGTACTCAGTCTTAACTGGACAAAGTTACAGCAGGTAGACCTCTCACACAATGCCAAGATTGAGGACTTACGACTGAACGGGACAAACGTTCAGACCGTAGATCTGAGTGCCTTGTCGCTCCTCAAGATGCTCTATATTAGTGAGGCTAAGCTCACTTCACTCGATCTAACCCACAACCCACTGCTCAAGCGTGTTCGACTCGGTAAGAATGCGCTCACAGAGGTGAAGCTAGGGACGCATCAGCAACTACAGGAGCTGGACGTAAGAAGCAATAAACTCTCGACTTCAGCCTTTCAAGAGATTATCTCTGCTTTGTCTTCCTATAGCACCTCTCAAGAGCATCGCTTGATAGCTGTCGACAAGAGTGACGCTCAGGAGGCAAACGTCTGTACCGTGACAAACGTATCTGACGCCAAGGCTAAGGGGTGGACGGTGTATGACTTCAATGGAAGTAAAGAGAACATGAAGCTCTTTGAAGGCGATCCCGAAGAGGTCAAGCCGTACGCTTACTTTAAGACAGAGCTACCCAAGGACAAGGGCGAGAAGGTCTTTATCACGGCCGTCACCAAAGATGGTTCTCCTATTGAAGTAAAGGGACTAACTTATAATAGTAGCTTCATAGATGGGGGGCAAGAGGTCCTTTCGTATATAGTGTCTGATGTAGAGCAATACATCTACGGAGACATTGTGCTATTGAATTTGCAAGAGAACTATCTCACTGAGCTAGACATCACGCACCTGCCCTCACTAGAGAGTCTTATGGCAACAACAAATAAGAAGCTAACCGAGCTAGATATCTCACACTCTCCACAGCTTAAGAAGCTTTATCTCGCTTCTACTGGGGTAGCCAGTCTACTCTTCCCAGAGGGAAGTCAGCTAGAGGTCCTAAACGTACCTTCGACAGCTATCACCTCACTCAATCTAGCCCATTGCCCAGCACTTCAAGAACTAAATATCAACGCAACGAATATCACCGAGATAGACCTAACACGCTGTCCTAAGATCACTTACATATCGATGACTCGTGTTCCCGTGACAGCTCTAGATCTCTCTCAGTGTACCTCACTAGAGAGACTATATCTCGATGATTGCAAGCTAAGCTCACTAGACCTCTCTAAGAATAGTCAGCTAAAGCACCTCTACTGTGCAAACAACGGACTCACACAGCTTATCATGCCTGCATCTAAAGTTCTAGACAATCTGTTTTGCTATGGTAACAAGCTGAATAGTGCTGCCATGCAGTCTATCGTAGAGGCACTGCCCGACAGAAGTGGTAAGGAGCGTGGTCGCTTTGTCGTGGTCAATAAAAAGGCAACCACCGAACTGAATGAGTGTACCAAAGAGCAGGTAGAGGCTTCTAAACTGAAGAACTGGACTGTCTTTGACTATAATGGGGACTCCCTAGATATGCTACCTTACGAAGGGATCACCAGCAATACGTTAGTAAGCAGTCAGCAGGTGAAGGTCTATAGAGATCGCACTACGCAGATGCTCTACGTCACGGGTCTAGAGCCTCTCGAGGAGGTGTCGCTATACCTCGCTACGGGAGAGCTACTCGTACGCACGCTCAGTGACTCCGAGGGGGCTTGCACGATCTCACTCTCCACAGTCGAGGAGAGTCCACTCATTATGGCGACGGCTGACTATGCGGTAAGCGTGATGTAGACCATGTCTATGCTGACGAATGTGTCGGCAACTGAATAATAAGAGGGGACTAGACCGCTACATTGGCGATTGAGTCCCCTCTGTTACGTTGATCCGCTGGACAATCGGTTGAAGTGTTTCCTCGCTCGTAGGATCCTGTAAGTTGGGAGCAATGAGAAAATCTTAAATAGCTCGGTGTAAAACGAAAAATCTCCACGGAGCCGGGAAATAAAACTTCGGAAGAATGAAATGAAACTTCGGAAGAATGAAATCGAAGTTCCGAAGAATTTTTCCATTCCTCCGTGGAGATCCCAAGATCTCTACCGAGGAATCGTTCAATTTCCTCGATAGTGCCGTAGATGAAGTCATCTTATATCATGCGTCAGCGTCTAGGTGAAATGTGCGAAGGTGGGGCACTTGAGGGTAAGTTTGTATCTTTGTGCCTATGAATGAACGTGCAGAGAGAATAGAGTCGGTCGACTCGATCATACAGCGTGAGCTGGTGCTGCTCCCTGAGGAGCTACGTGATCCTAGTCGCTACGAAGTGATGGCGCCTGTGGGGTCGTATGAGAGCCTGAGCGCTGCGATACGTGCTGGAGCGAATAGTATATACTTTGGCATTGAGGCGCTGAATATGCGCGCTAAGTCGGCCTACAACTTTACGACTGACGACCTTTATCGTATCGTGGAGACTTGTCGGAGGAGTGGCGTGAAGAGCTACTTGACGGTCAATACGATCATCTACGACGAGGACTTGACACTGCTCCGTGAGATCCTCTACCATGCGCACCAAGCACAGGTTACGGCGGTGATCGCTGCGGATGTGGCGACGCTGATGGAGGCGTATCGGCTAGGGCTGGAGGTACATCTCTCTACGCAGCTCAACATTAGCAACTGGGAGGCTCTGCGCTTCTACGCACAGTTTGCCGATGTGGTGGTTTTGGCTCGTGAGCTTAACCTAGATCAGGTGGCGGAGATCAGACGCAAGATAGCTGAGGAGCGGATCGTCGGGCCGTCGGGTAGGTTGGTGGAAATCGAGATGTTTGCCCATGGGGCGCTCTGCATGGCGGTCTCGGGCAAGTGCTATCTAAGCCTGCATCACCAAGCTACGAGTGCCAATCGGGGTAGTTGTGCACAGATTTGTCGCCGTGGCTATCGCGTCTACGATGATCGCCAGGGGGTGGAGCTGGAGGTAACGCACCCAAACATTATGTCGCCGAAGGATTTGAAGACGATTCACTTCATCAATAAGATGATGCTGGCGGGTGTCTCAGTCTTTAAGATAGAGGGTCGCGCTCGTGGCCCAGAGTATGTCTCGACGGTGGTGCAGTGCTACCGCGAGGCTATCGACGCCGTCTGTGCGGGCACTTACGACGAAGCTCGGATAGCGCAGTGGAATGAACGACTACGAGAGGTCTTCAACAGAGGCTTTTGGGATGGTTACTATCTCGGTCAGCGCTTGGGCGAGTGGACACCTTTTGCAGGCTCTAGTGCTGTGCGGGAGAAGGAGTACGTGGCGCACATTGTCAAGTACTTTAGCAAGATTGGGGTTGCAGAGGTGGAGGTCGAGAGTGGCGAGTTGGCGCTGGGAGATCGCATCCTGATCATCGGGCCGACGACGGGCGTGGTGGATATGACGCTCTCGGAGATGCGCTACGACCTGGAGCCAGTCTCTCATGCGACTAAGGGGCAACGCATCTCTATCCCTGTGCCACGCAAGGTGCGGGCGAATGACAAGCTTTACCTCTTTAGGGAGCGAACGGAGGTGCATCATTTCAAGGGCTAGCCGAGCTTGACTAAAAGCATTTTACCAAGATACTTATATATCATATGAAACAACCAATCAAATATCAGTATGGTCTCACGCTCAAGGTGCGAGACTACGAGTGCGACCTCCAGGGGGTGGTCAATAATAGCAACTATCAGTGCTACATGGAGCACACGCGTCACGAGTTTTGGCTGGCGCTGGGCGATAGCTTTGCGGAGATGCACGATTTGGGTCTTGACCTCTTCGTATACAAGGTCTCGATCACCTATCATCGCTCGCTGCGTAGCGGGGATACCTTTCACACGGCACTGCGTGCGAGACGTGAGGGGGTTAAGCTTATCTTCGATCAAATCATCGTGCGCAGTGACGGCGTGAAGTGTGCCTCGGGTGTAGTTGAGGCGGTCGCTGTGCAAAATGGACGGACCACTCGTGGAGAGTGCTTTGATGGTATTATGGCTCGTGCGGAGGCTTACAGTGAGAGCCATCCGTATGACTTAACGATACTCGCCTAATGGCTTCGCTCCTCTTCGGGCTTTACTTGCTCTCTGTCATCGGGGGAATAGTGATCCTGCTCGGAGAGGAGCGTAGTGCGGTCTCTTCGATCCCGTGGATCCTAGTGGTCATCTTTCTTCCAGTCGTAGGGCTCTTACTATATATCATCTTTGGCTACTCGCTGAGACGTAAGCAGCTGATTGATATGGAGGTGCGAGAGGCTCTCTCGGATGCGGCTACAGAGACGCAGTCCCTCCCTAGCACAGATGTGGCGGAGGATGCAGATCATACGCTGCAGTCGCTCTCCTCGCTGATAGAGCGGATGAGCGATACGCCCCTGACGACTGCTTATGAGCTGACGCACTATGACGATAGTCGGGCGTGGCTCTTAGCTTGTCGTGAAGCGATCTCACGAGCTGAGCGCTATATCTACATTGAGCTGTACCGTATTGAGGAGGGACCGTGGCTAGATGTCTTACTAGATCTACTCGCAGAGCGCATTCAAGAGGGGGTGTCGCTCTACTGGCTCTACGATGACGTAGGGTCACGCAACCTGAGCCGTCGCTACCGTAAGCGTATGGCGCAGTTGGGCGGACAGGTGGCTGCCTTTCTCCCCGTACGCTTTAGGTTGCTGACGAGCCGTGTGAACTATCGCAACCATCGTAACCTCGTGGTGGTGGACGGTGCCGAGGGCTTTACAGGGGGAAACATTCTTCTCTCGGAGCTCTCGCATCTACGTGAGGGACTCTTTCCTCTAGCGACGACTCATCTACGCATCAGCGGACCTGCGGTACGACAGCTGGAGTACAGCTTTGCGCTGGACTGGTACGTGGCGACACAGCAACTGCTCTCGCTACGACAGTTCCCCGCTATGCGGACAACGTCTACGCCTGTCCAGCTACAGATCTTCCCGACGCATCCTACGGACAACTTCCCCTCACTAGAGATGATCTTCACGCATGCCTTCCTACAGGCACATCGGTCGCTCTACATTGAGACTCCTGTCCTGATCCCTACCTCTAGCATACAGCGAGCGCTCATCTCTACGGCGCTCTCAGGAGTACAGGTGCGGGTAATCCTGCCTCGTCGTGGTCGTAGTCGACTAGCACCTAAGGCTTCGCACGCATTCTTTACCGACTTGCTACGGGCTGGCGTGGAGATATACTATTACGATGGTTTGCGTGAGGCAACCTATGCGGTGGTCGATGGGGAAAGCGTGCTGACGGGTACGCCGTACCTGGACTTTAGAAGCTTTGAGTACAACTTTGATCTGACCACCATCGTCTATTCTTCGGAGGTCGCACGGCAGTTTATCGATAGCTTTGAGGAGGCTCGCTCGGTATGTCACAGAGTCTCCTGGCGACGCAACAGACTCTGGCGACGAATCGTCTATGGCGTGATGCGTCTGCTCACGCCGTTGTTATAAAAGAGCGCTGATTGCGCTACTAAAGGGCGTAGATCCAGGCTCCAGCGAAGCTATCGGATAGCTCAGAGACCATGCGACGCAGCTCGCCTGCACGCTCCTCGGAGGAACGAATGCCAGCGATGACGAGACAGCGAGAGGACTCCTCTACAATCTGCAGAGAGACGCCCTCAGTCTGAGCTGGGTCGGCGCTAACCTCTTGGATAAATCGCTCTGCACGCTTAGGCCCTTTGAAGACACCTACGACGACTGCGTGACTACCTTGCTGTAGCGCCTCGGCATGTGTGATCAGTAGAGCGTGAGAGGCGGGGGCTTCCGAAGCTTGTTCTGGTGTAGCAGAGACGATCTCTGCTTGTTCTGTAGCCTTGTTGGGTTGCGTGGCTGTTGTCTCGCTACCCGACAAGGCTTGCTTTTGCTCTGTCGTCACCACGTTCGCCTCATCGAGCCAACCGTAAGGTACGAAGCCTGCACTGTATCGGTCAGGGTGACTGTCCGAGCTAATGGGGAGTAGGCACAGAAGGCATATAGCACCTGCTGCAGCCCAATTGGTAGCGGTCCGATTGATACGGATCGTCCAGTACTTCCAATCACCTTTCGCCTCACTGGCTGGCTCGGCAGTGGCATGCGCGGAGGGCGCAACGGCAGGAAGCAAGCAGCTCTGCGGATAGAGCCCGTAAGAGTGTATCGATCTGAGCCCTTGACGCTCCTGGACAGGGGTAAAGAGTAGCTCGCCACTCTCTTGTAGCGTGATGGTGCCGAGGTTGGAGCCGATAATAAGCGAACCCGACTGGTATAGCTGGTGCCTGATGACGGTCACGTCGGAGTCTACCACGAGACGCGCTCTACGCACGGAGAGCCCTAGGGTACGAGCGTAGCAACTGTCCAGGATGCCGTCACGCTCAACTAGAGAGGCGTTGAAGGAGATGCGCTGCCCTGCTGGCGTGATGATATTGAGATCCTGGTCATAGAGTGGCGGCGTTTGCTCCACGATGAAGGCTCCTATCGTGGGGAGTACGACGCAGTCGTGCAGTAGTAGAGCTTGCTCTAAGATATCTCCGATGCGATACATTGAGATGTACAGGCTAAGAGTGGATGATTACGAGTCTAGAGAGGCTACCTGGCGTAGCACCCTCGGGGAAAGGGGGCAGAAGACTTCCGCTCCTCACCACAAAGTTAAGCAATCTCCACGAACTGGAGCGTGTGGTGCGGAGCGGAAGTATCAGTTGTTTCCGTTAAGTGTTTGAAAGCTAGCGATTCGTCGAGACCTAGTCGTTCATCGAGGCGAGGAACTCAAGGTTTGTCTCCGTCAGCTCGATGCGCTGCTTGAGGAACTCCATCGCCTCCACCGTATTCATGTCAGAGAGGTGGTTGCGCAGGATCCACATGCGCTGTAGCGTCGTCGAGTCTAGTAGGAGATCGTCACGACGGGTGCTACTAGCGAGGATATCGATAGCGGGGAAGATGCGCTTATTGGACAAGCGACGGTCAAGCTGTAGCTCCATATTGCCCGCACCCTTGAACTCCTCAAAGATGACGTCATCCATCTTGGAGCCAGTCTCGGTCAGAGCCGTTGCTAAGATGGTGAGACTACCGCCGTGCTCGATGTTTCGCGCAGCACCGAAGAAGCGTTTTGGCTTTTGCAGGGCATTCGCCTCGATACCTCCCGAGAGGATCTTGCCCGAGGTGGGCTGTACCGTATTGTAAGCACGAGCGAGACGGGTGATCGAGTCTAGCATGATGAGCACATCGTGACCGCTCTCGACCATGCTCTTCGCCTTAGCGAGCACTAGCTCAGCGAGCTTCACGTGGTGGTCGGCAGGCTCGTCAAAGGTCGAGGCGACAACCTCCGCATTGACATTGCGAGCCATATCGGTTACCTCCTCAGGACGCTCGTCGATCAGAAGAATGATCATATAGACCTCAGGATGATTGGCGGAAATAGCGTTGGCAATGTCCTTGAGTAGCATTGTCTTACCAGTCTTAGGCTGCGCCACGATGAGGCCGCGCTGTCCCTTGCCGATGGGGGTGACTAGATCCACGATGCGCATAGCGGTCTTGTCGTAGACAGCTGCGATCCCCTGAGACTCTAGCTTAAACTTCTCCTCTGGGAAGAGGGGAGTCAGCATGTCAAAGGATACACGATCCAGATTCTCCTTAGGGTGGCGACCATTGACGAGTAGGATATTCTGGAGTAGGAAGTACTTCTCGCTCCCCTTGGGCGGGCGGATGCTACCCTCGATGACATCACCCGTCTTGAGGTGCCACTTCTTGATTATGTCCGCCGGGACGTAGATGTCGTCTGGCGAAGGGAAGTAGTTGTAGTCCGAGCTACGGAGGAAGCCATATCCATCTTGAGCAACCTCTAGTAGTCCGTTAGCAGTGAGTATGTTGGAGAAGTCGTATGAGGGCTCTTCCTCTTCCTCTTTGATCTTATTGTTTTGCTGCTTACCCTTGTGAGCTGGTGCGTCAGAGTCGGCCTCCTTCTCTCGCGGCTCCTTGTGCGACTCACCTAGCACCTCGCCTAGCAGTGAGTCTGCGTCGGGATGGGTGAAGACCATGGGCGTCTCCTCCGCATGCTCCTGCTTGTCCTCCTCATTGTCAGACTGATCAGCAGGCTCTGGGCGCTTGTTGTTTCGGTTGTTGCGCTCCTTGTTCTCCTTGTTATTGTTACGCTCCTTATTATTGCGCTTTGAGCGGTTGGACTCTTGAGGCTTGGTGTCGCCTTCCTCGGACTGAGCTGCTGCAGCCTCCTCAACGATAGCGATAGCTTCCTGACGGTCTATCTCTGTCGGCTGGTCAGCTGTGTCACCCTTGGCGGAGCGCTTGTTCTGTCGTGAGTTGGCGCGACTCTTACGCTCGGGGCGCTCCTTCTCATCTTTAGACTCTTTCGTCTCCTCCTTGTTGGTGCGATTACTGCGTGAGTCGCTCTGCTTGCGCTTCTTGCTCTGCTGTTGCTGCTCGACCGTTTGCGTAGCGACAGCTTCGGCCTGTGCGTCTAGGATTTGGTAGATGATCTCCTTCTTTTCGGAAGCCATCTTGGCAATCTCAAGCTGGGAGGCAATCTCTTTGAGTTGCTCTTCCGTCATTCCGTTGAGATCTACAATGGTATACTTCTGCATGGTGTGTAATATGTTTGCTGGATAAATGCACCTTACCACTTACTGCAAAAGGCTATCACATTATAGCGCAGAGTCACTGTGTGAAGCTATAAGCGAGATGATAGAGGCAAGGGAACCAACTCACTAGCAGGAGCTGTGGCGAGACAGACTAGCTAGGATGAGGGGCTTACCTAAGTAAGGTGTGTCATATGAATAGGGGTAAGTGATGGGTCAGTCCTGTGTGATATCGGACGCTCTGCTCGGTCGTTGTCATCTAGGTCGATGCAGAGCCACAACTACTTCCGTAGCAGATCTTAAGCCTCTCCCTATGAGCTGTATCGTACTGTGTAACTCATTGTCGCCGTACAGCTGGTGAGCGCATTGATCTAGTGACTCATCCACTTCTATCAGCAAAGGTACAAAAAAGAGAGCAGATACAGCACACCCTCCTGTCCGATTAACGAGTCCGTGCGTTCATACTCTAGTGACACATCTCCCGATGAATTTGGAAATCTTCACGGAGCAAATGATAATTCTTCACCGAGGGGCGAAATAAAAGTTCGGAAGAATGAAATGAAACTTCGGAAGAAAGATTTCAGAGTTCGGAAGAATTTTTTGATTCCTCCGTGGCGGATGCAAAATCTCTACGGGGGGACTGTTGCATAAAGGCGAATCGCTGTGTTGCTTTCGGGATGCGGCTTCGGTTACATACGGAGGTATGCTCCCTTCAGACCTCACCCTCAGCGCCTTGCGCTTCATCCTTTCTGCAAAGTCTGGACAATCTTGCGAGCAAGATTGTGAGACTGTTGCAACAGTCTCTACGGAGGAAATTCTTTTTTCCTCGGATCTCCCCTAAAAAAAGGACGCACAGACACCTATTTACATGTCTGTGCGTCCTATTATTGTGGTGTTAGCAGAGAGCTTTGAAGTGAGCTCTCCCTATAATCTTATTACTTGACCAAAACCTTTGCAGTGGTCGTGCCGATAGAGAGTAGGTACATGCCAGCCTGTGGTGCGGTGAGCGTGCAGAGCTTGTCGGCTACGACACGCTGCTCGATGAGACGACCTGCGTAGTCGTAGAGAGCGACGGTGCCAAGAGCACTATCCGTATTGCTGGTTAGGGTAATCGTCTGACCCTCTAGGGCGATGGTTACGTTGGCATTGGCTGCTGTAGGAGCGTCGATGGCGTTGCCTTCTTCCACCTTGGCGTAGTAGGCTACGATGCGTAGATCCTTAGTTGCCTTAGTGGTGTACTCTAGCGAGCCATCAACAGGGTTGATGCGCTCCCTATTGACCATCCAGTAGTCTAGACGGTAGCCCTCGTCGGGCTCGACATAGACGCGGATGTCCATATTCTCAGGTACTTTGCTATTGAGTGCCCTACGTACGCCACCTACCTCTAGGTAGATGGGACCACCATTGCCCTCCTGTGATACATCGACCGTATAGTAGACCTTGTCACGCTCGAAGATGACCTCGACGACGTAGTCCTTGCCAGAGATCACTTGCCACTGATTATTTTCAGCAGGCTTGGGTCCCTCCTGACCGTTGACGACCCACTTCTTGACATGGTAGTGCTCTGCGGGATGTGCCGTGAAGATGATTGTCTCAGACTCTCCAACAGCTGTCGTAGCTCCTGATTCGAGAGGCTGCCCCTTGTAGGTGGCTGTGATCGTACCTCCCACATTGTCTCGTACAGAGTAAGTGACCGTATAGGGACGATGAACGAACTCAATGGTTACCTCAGAGACTTCTTCGATGTTGAACACATGCGTCTTGATGTTTTGCTCTCCAGCGGTCATAGGGGTCTCTTTACCATTGATCTTAAAGCTCTTGACGACGTAGTCAAGGTTAGGGTCTGCGGTAAAGGTGACGGCCGTATGCTCCTCGACCTCTGTATGCGAGGGTATTGCTACGCCTGTAGCCGTTGTTGCCTTGAGGGTGCCATGCTCTCCGATGACACGATAGGTGAGGAGGTACTTCTTGACCTGTGGCTCCGTGCCTGTGATGGGAGCGATGTGGAATCCCTTCCAAACATTAGCCGCCTTGTAGGCCTCTTGCGCATCATTAGGTACGAAGAGATTGATGGTGCTGATGTCCGCAGGCTTGAGCCCATTGAAGGCTTTGATGTGAGCCTTAGGAGGTTGCACCGCCTCGACAGTAATATCTGTCAGTGCCGTACACTGAGCAAATGCGCCATACATAACCTCTGTGGTCTTGGCTCCGAGATACACTTTAGCAAGAGCCTTACAGCTGGAGAAACAGGTGCGAGGTACGACAGCAACATTGGGTAGGTGCACCTCAGTGAGCCCAGAGCCAGAGAAGCTCTCCGTGTCTAGCGTCGTCAGTGTCTCAGGCCAGGGGAATGTGGTGAGTGCGGTACAATCCTTAAAAGCAAGTTTGCCAATAGAGGTGAGCGCAGGCATCGGGCTGAGCTTGGTGAGACTGCTATTCTTCGCAAAGGCACTATCGCATATCTTAGTCACCTGACTGCCTAGGACGACCTCCTCCAGCTTATACATCTGAGCTAGAGCACTCTCGCCAACCACCTTGAGGGTGAGGGGTAGTGTCACCTTGCGAACGAGTGGCATAGTGCAAAAGGCCGCCTCGGGGAGCTGATCCTCGGCAAAGGTCGCATCTGCGATGTTGATCTCTGTCAGATTGCCCATGTTGTCACGTATTGTCTTGCAGTCCTCTGCATTCATCGGACCCGACACCGTGATGGACTGGCACTTGAGGAGATCCATCCCCTGCATCAACTTAGCCAGTGAACCAGCCTCGGTGAGCTGTACGACAGGGTGTATCGGGTCGTAACTAGGCTGAGGCGTGCTGGCATCGCGGAAGGTGATACGCATCACGGCACGATCCTTCTGTCCACAAGCAGCGGTCTCACCGAGTACACCAACGAAGCCTTCGTTGATAGCTTTGTCTGTCACTTTATTGATCGTGCGGACGGGCATCCCTTTGACATTCTTAGGATAGCTGCAGAACTCGATAAAGGATCTGACTGAACCCTCGACAGCAGATTTACTGGCCTTAGAGCGTACGGAGAGGAGGATAGACTGCCCTGTGTAAACAAAAGGCTTGTCGAGCTCTAGCTCCAGCGTGTGATAGTCCACACCAGCCTTTGAGGTCTCGCGATTACCATTGACCGTTAAGTCCATCAGGTCAAGCGTGATCGTCTTCCTCATGTAGAGATCCTGCTCGGCATTGATAGGTAACCAGTGATACTTGCCAGCCACTGGCTCAAAGTGGTCGTCGGATACGTTGGTGAGGTAGATCTGGAGGTCGTTGGTGTACTCCGTGTTGTAGGACTCGCCATCAGACAGATAGATCTGGAAGGCGAGCTTGGTGATCTCCTTGCCCTCTAGTCCAGGTAGCTCCGCAGCGGTATAGATCTGCTGGGTGACGCTACTGAGGTAATCAAAGTCAAAGGGCGCCGTCTGCCCGATGCTCTGGTCGAAGTGTGACGAGGGATTGGCAAAGTCTCCCAAGTCTATGGTCTGTGCCTGCAGCTGCCCGATGAGCGGGAGCAGGAGGCATAAGAGTAATGTGCTAAAACGTAGTCGTTTCTGTTGCATAGATAGATGTTTATTTGAATAGTAGGTGATCGGGGAGCGGTGCAACTCGTTGCACTCCCTTTTATCAATGCAAAGTTACGGGCTATTATCTCTGCCGAAAATACCTAACAGTACTGATTTGCCTCGTGTTGAATACCTAGATATAACTAACTAGGCTCGGCAAAAGTCGTAGGGACGGGGAGCGCTTAAGCGGAAAGGTTGCGGATAAATTGATTGAGATGGCTGATTTCGTTGTCTATTTGGTTGAATGCCTTGATGTTGTATGGCTATTTGTAGTGCCGTTTCTCCTTTGTCTCCAAAGAAAGTTGCGGAAAGGGCTTGCAGGTTCCGAAAAATGTTGTACCTTTGCATCTGCAAACGGGGAGGAACGCCTCACTCTTGTGAGCTTCCGATTGTTTCAACCCCCTTGTTTGTCGTTTTAAGGGTTTAGTTTTCATCGGCCGCGTAGCTCAACTGAATAGAGCATTTGACTACGGATCAAAAGGTTGCAGGTTTGAATCCTGCCGCGGTCACAAAGAGAGCCTCCTGTGATGGGAGGCTCTCTTTGCGTCTATAGGTCTGATGGGTTAGTTACTTATTGCCTTTGAGGAGTAGGGCGATGGCACGCTCTATGAGTGCATCTTGCTGCTTAGCCGTCGCCTCCTCGGTTTGCTCCTGAATGATGTGTGGCTCGATGCCTCCCTCGATGCTCTGTCGCTGAGCATCGTACATACGCGAGGAGGAGTAGCGTAGCCACCAGCCGTTGGGCAGTTCGCTACTACGAGGCAAACCACCGCCGCCACCCGTACGGTCTCCCATGAAGAGGACGTGACGGGTCGTCCCCTTGACATAAGCGACCAGCGAATTGGCCGCACTGTAAGTGCCTCGATCCACGAGGATCACGGTGGGGCGCTGCCAGCTGATAGGGGCACGGGCGAGCTGGATCTCCTTGAGCGGCCCGAAGTCTTGGTGTCCAGGACCAGTCTTCGTACTCATATAGCCGACGACCGTGTCGGAGGGGATCAAGACACTAGCTAGACGATCGGCATTGGAGAGCAGTCCACCACCATTGCTACGCATATCAATGATCAAGCCACGGCAGTGCGCCAGCCGTGTGAAGACCGCATGCAGATGAACCAAGGAGATACTGGAAGAGAAGGAGGGGATGACCATATAGCCGATTGAGTCGGAGGCGTGGTCTTTGTAGGTGATAGGCGCATAGTAGATAGAACCTGCACGACGCATGTGAGGCTGCAGGTAAAGGTTGCGTATGCGGCTATCTAGACAGTGTCTAGCCCCTTTGCGAATGTCCCAGCCTCCTACGTCAAAGGGCGCAAAGAGGTTTACATGTCCATCCTTGAGGTGACACATTAGCTCTACCATCAGGTCGAAGAACTCATCCTCCGACTGGCACTGCGCGACTCGTGGCGTGTAGATCGCCTTGAGGTCGCTCCAGGTGGTATCGCCTGAGGCTGGTAGCTTATCGTCAAAGAAGCAGTAGCCCTCGTCTAGTATGGTCCAGAGCGCTGAGAAGTTGGTCTGATAGTCCTTAGTGTATTGCTGCTCCTTAGGCTCCTGAGTGCAGGCTATGAGCAGTAGTGGGAGGAGGAGCAGGCCGACAAGCCCGCTTTGTAGTCTCGTTAGATTCATAAGCTGATGGCAGTCGTGTGGTTGGTACTTTGGACCTCTTGATAACCTCTAAATGGGCGGAAGTAAGTGGCCAAGCCTACACCGAGATAATGCCCCGAGAAGCCTCGGTAGATGGAGTGGATCCGTCTTGCCGAGTCGGTATAGTCGTAGCTCATGCGTAGCGTCATGATGCGCCATATGGGGATGTCCAGTGACAGTCCTATCTGGTAGTAGTGGCGCCGCCCGAAGGTGTGTGGCGCAATGTGGTTGATGATCTTGTCGTAGTAGTAGGCCTGCAGGTAAGACTCATTGTAATAAGGGGCGAAGCCTAGCCCCGCCAGTGCCGAGGTCATCTGCAGGCGCAGGTCAGCGACAAACCATCCGATGTGCAGTCGGTAGGCTGCCAAGGCTTGTGCCGTCAGATCGCCATTGAGTTGCTGATCGACTGGGTTGTTTTGGTTGCGCCCGTTATAGGAGGTCGCGGCTTCGACTAGGACGCCAGGCCCTACACCTAGGACTAGCCCAAAGGGCAGGCGCCACTGATGTACGAAGCTCCACTTTGTGTCAAAAGCAATATGCCTGGTGGCACTGTTGCGTGCAGGATTGAGGAGCTGAGCATAGGAGACCTGCGTGCTCTGCATAACGAGCCACTCGGGGTGCGACTGCGTGAGTGGTGCCTCCGAGGAGAGCCGGTAGCCCAGCGATTGACCTCGATAGTAGAGCGGTGAGAGGTACTCGTTGTATAGCTTATTCCATCCGAAGCGAAAGTCGTGCGCTAGGTAGAGTAGTCGGTGCGGCGCAGTGGCCGTCGTGTCCGCCTCCTGCGCAGAGAGCGAGGCGCTGGTGCCTAGCAATGATAGCCCCAAGCAAAGCGCTAGAAGGATCTGTCGTAATCTCTGTGTCATAGCTCGTGATGCTTAGTTTATTCGTCGGTTAGCTCCTCTTCCTCGTCCTCTGTCTCGTCTGTTACGGACGCAACTTGCTCAAAGCTCTCGATAGGTAGCGCCGTGATCCGCTTGCCTCGTGCGGAGATCTTCTTGAGTGGCTCGTATTCAGTCACGGAGATCTCAATCGTTGTCTCCTTCTTGCGTCCTTGTGGCTTCGTGATCAGCGTAAACTGCGCCTCGGACTCATCCGTAAGGGCTAGGAGCTGCTCCTCAGGATCTATGATCGGTTGTGGCTTCTTCCTGTCGGGTAGGTAGACTCGCTTGATGTAGGTGACCCCTTCGGGCGTAGTGTAGATGACGCTCCAGACCTTGTCGGGGTCATACTTCTCGATGACCTTGGGAGACTCAGAGAAGTGGTTGCTCTCGCCAAAGTCGGTCGTGTAGGTCTGCTCCGAGGGTAGGATGACGAGGATGCGGTCGCTCGACTCAAACTCGCCTAGGTAGTTCCCCTGATCATTGTAGTTGATGCGGTTGACATCTGGATCAAACCACACCTTACGTCCTCCGAGCGTTGACCCGCCCTGCTCCTTTAGTGAGATACGCTCGATCGGAGCGCGGGTCACGATGTTGCCCTTGGCAGTGCGTCCCTTGATGGCAATGTCGGCAAAGTCTTTGTTGAAGAAGAGAATGCGTCGTGAGGTGCCTCCACGGAGCAGTTTGATCGTCACGCTCTCCGCCTCGCCATTCGGGTTGGCCGAGAAGTAGAGCACCTTGCTCCCAGGTGTCCCCATCGTCAAGTCGTACTCACGATCACGGACGCTGGCCGACACGTGAAAGCGCTTGATAAACGAGGTCTTCGTCTTGCCATCCAGATAGATCGCATTGTAGATCGTCCGCTTGTCGCCTCGCACATACTTATTGATGTGTAGGACACGCTCCTTGCCGAGGAACTTCTTCTCCTCGATTTTCGTAATCAGGTAGGTGCCATCACGGAAGAAGACGATCATGTCATCGATCTCGCTACAGTCGCATACATACTCTCCGCCCTTGATGCCCGTCCCGGCGAAGCCCATCTTGCGATCTAGGTAGAGCTTGAGATTCTCCTCAACCACCTTCGTCGCCTCGATCGAGCCAAAGTGCCCGATCTGAGTGCGTCGCTCCCAACCTGCGCCATACTCCTCTAGGAGCGAGCTGTAGTAGTGTATCGCATAGTCGGTGATATGGTCTAGGTGGTGCTGTATCTGCGCCATCTCCTCGGTGAGGCGTAGGATGAGCTGTTCGTTTTTCTCTAGGTTAAACTTCAAGATCCGCGCCATCTTGATCTCTAGGAGACGTGCTAAGTCATCGTCTGTGATGGGCCTTAGCAAAGAGTCCCCCACGATAGGCTCCAGAGCCTTGCGGATCACATCTAGAGCGCTCTGCTGGTCAGGCGCCTCCTCAAAGGCTGGCAACTTGTAGATGCGATGCTCGATGAAGAGTCGCTCCAGCGAAGCACCCATATACTCCTCCTGACGGTCGTGTAGCTGTAAGCGCAGATCCTCCTCCAGTAGTCCACGTGTATGCTCCACCGAGTGGCGTAGCAGGTCGCTCACGCCGAGGAAGCGTGGCTTGTCGTCCTCGATGACACACGCATTCGGCGAGATAGAGACCTCGCAATCGGTGAAGGCGTAGAGTCCGTCAATTGTCTTATCGGCCGAGACACCTACAGGCAGGTAGATGCGTATGTCGGCCGTCTCGGCGGTCATGTCGTCTATGCGCTTGATTTTGATCAACCCCTTGTCATTTGCCTTTAGGATCGAGTCAATGAGCGTCGAGGTGGTTTTGCCAAAAGGTAGGTCACGGACACTCAGCACACGATCCTCAATGCGCTCGATGCGTGCTCGGCTCTTGACCTGTCCACCACGCTTACCGTCGTTGTAGCGATCCACATCAATGATGCCACCCGTGGGGAAGTCTGGATAGAGCGTAAAAGGCTCCCCACGAAGGTGAGCGCAGGCAGCCTCAATCAGCTCTTTGGGATTGTGCGGAAGGATCTTGCAAGAGAGTCCCACGGCAATACCCTCGGCACCTTGCGCTAGGAGTAGGGGGAAGCGTGCGGGGAGGTAAACAGGCTCGCGAGACTTGCCGTCGTAGCTCTTCATCCAGGGCGTGATCTTGTCACCGAAGAGTATCTCGAGGGCAAAGTTAGAGAGCTTAGCCTCGATGTATCGCCCCGCTGCCGCCTCGTCGCCCGTGAGTATGTTACCCCAGTTACCCTGCGTGTCGATGAGATAGCCCTTCTGTCCGAGCTGTACCAAGGCATCGTTGATCGAAGCGTCGCCGTGTGGGTGGTAAGCCATCGTCGCGCCCACGATCTTGGCAACCTTGTGGAGGGTGCCGTTTTCCATCAGGTGCATCGTGTAGAGTACCCGTCGCTGCACCGGCTTGAGCCCGTCCTCAATGTGAGGCACGGCACGCTCTAGGATTACGTACGATGCGTAGTCGAGGAACCAGTGCCGGTACATGCCGCCGAGGGTGTGCAGTCGCCCCTCGACCTCCTCCTCTTCGGGAGCCACGTAGCTCTCGTCCACCGCTTCAGTGGCGGAGGGCGTCTCAGCTGACGTTGCGTCTATCTCTTGTCCTTGCTCTATATCGTCGCGATTGTCTAGATCCATATGATGCTAATTAGCCTTGGTGCCGTCACGAAGGTACAACTTTTCCGCCAAAGGTCGCTCTGTACTGCCTAGCTCTAACCAGTCAAGAGAGAGGAGCACCACACAGTCTAGATACTGTGAGGTGCTCCTCGTATGTAGCTTGCGCTAGCTAGAGACTATCGCTACTGAGCGATGGTCTGCTCTCAGCTTAGCGAATGATCATCTGCTGTAGCACTTGATTATTAAGTAGCGTGCGGGTCTGCATCATCTCGTACTGCTTGACAGCACGTTTGATTTGAACCGTAGCCTGACCTTGTTGCTTGTACTCTCGGATCACAAGCATACCGCTCTCATCTCCAATTAAGACAGCGCAAACGTGCTTGCCTTCTTTGTCAAGTCCAAGTGCCATTTGGTTTTTAGTGTCAACGGTGAATCGATTTCCATATCCATTGGCTACAAACCACTCTTTGAGCTTAGCATCCTGGAGATCCTTTTCATTCTTGAGGCAGACTAACTGAGCGAGAATCATCTTATCCCCCTTTGAGGGTGTGGTGAAATAGCCCACAACATAAATATTTGACTTAGCAAGATTTTCCCTAGTAGCGACTTGGAAGAGTAGATTCTTCTTCGCCTCATCAGACTTAGTCACATATTCGCGGTACCCAATCTTCTTCTCAGCCTCTTTGATTTTGTTGACATCGCCAGTCTCAAAAGCCTCCCAGCTGGGGAAGTCCTTGACGTCAGAAATAGTCTCGTGAGCTATCTGAAGATCTCCTGTGACGTGGAACAGAATGCGTAGAGTGGTCCCTAGGTCTGCAACGGGACTGTCAGAAAGCTCAACGGTCACATCACCCTTTTTACCAATCTTGAAAGGAGTACCTTGTTTATCTTGTTTATCTTGGATGTCCTTAAAGCCTAGCTTGTCAAGCATCTCAAGCGTCTTAGGACAATCAGCCACAGACTCCTTGCTGAGAGCAATAATTACACGCTCACGACCTATACGGAGACCATATATAACACCTGGGATGGTTAGGTTTTTATTGACGAAGCCTGGGAATTTTTGATCTTGCCCATCAACAGCTCCTAGGTCTATTACCTCTGGAGTGCGATCAAGCTTCTTCTCGTGGTCAAGGACTGCCTGATCTGTTATATTGCCCTGCTGATCTAGGGTTGCATCAAACTTGAGCAGAGGGAGCTCATTCTGAGTAGCTACGCCACCGCCCTTTCCGTCTGTTACTGTGACGGCACATTTTCTAGTTAGTGTCCCAGCCGTAGCAGAGATAGTTGCCTTACCTACAGCAACTGCCGTGATAAGTCCGTTCTTGTCGACAGTAGCTACCTCGGGTTTGTCGCTACTGTATGTGACGGCAGCCTTGTCTGGCTTGACTGTCGCAGTGAGTTGCTGAGTCTCTCCGACCTTGAGTGTGACACTCGTTGGGTCGAGTTTCAGGCTTGTAGCCGCAGGGTCCTTCTTGCAGGAGCCGAGACCTACGAGTAGTAGAGCGGCGGTTAAGATAACAGTTAGTTTTTTCATAGATACTATTTAGTTTGATAGTTAGTAGTGCGTAGCTCTAGAGAATACAACCCAACCTCGTAGATCCCCCCTCTCACACGCTATCGGCGGAGGAGACTATACGACTAAGGAGCGGATCCCTTACGCAGGCAAAGTTAAGAAAAAAATAAACTAAAAGCAATAGTCCGCAAATCGTCCAAACTAGACAGCTCCCGTGGGGCTATTTGTGACTGTTGCGAAAGTCAACAGTCTCACAATCTTGCTTGCAAGACTGTCCTGACTACACAGAAAAAAAACGGGCGAACCTTAAGGCTCGCCCGTCAGCGTGTGTGGGGATTTGCTAGCTCAGGTCGATAGCGTAGTACTTCATAGAGTCGCCTGGATAGAAGCCCTTGACTAGTATCGCTTTGTCTCCGAGGCGCGTCTTCTGAGCTGCCTCGACTAGCTTACGTGCAGCAGAGACGGTGCGTACAGGCTTGTTATTGATGGAGAGGATGATGAAGCCCTTCTTGATGCCTGCGGACTGGAACTTGCCATGGCCCACCTTGGTGACCTCAAGACCATAGCTGACGCCTTGCTTGCGTAGCTGATCACCCGAGATCTCGCGCAGGGTGGCTCCGAGGAGGCTACGGCTGTCTTTCTTGACGATATCGGTGCTACCCTCATCGTTTTTGAGCTTTACCTTGAAGTCTCGCTTCGTACCCTTGCGGTCTACGGTGACAACAATCGTGTCGCCTGGACGACAGCGACCGATGCGCTCCTGTAGCTCACCCATCTCGGTGATCTTGTTGCCATCGATGGCTACGATGACGTCGCCCTCCTCGATACCAGCTGCATAGGCTGCACTGACCTCGGAGAACTCATTGACGTAGACTCCCTGAGATACCTTGAGACCTTTCTCCTTCTTGACATCCTCATTGACCGTCCCGCCGATGATACCTAGGACAGCGCGCTGTACGGAGCCATACTTCTTGAGGTCGCTGACGATCTTGGCTGCGGTATTGATGGGCACTGCAAAGGAGTAGCCAGAGTAGTTGCCCGTCTCGGAGAAGATCATGGTGTTGATCCCGATGAGTCGACCCTGAGCATCGACGAGAGCGCCGCCACTATTGCCACGGTTGACAGCAGCATCGGTCTGTATGAAGCGGCCTATCTGAGCATTGCCCTGTGGACCCTCTACAGCGGTACTACGTGCCTTGGCACTGATGATACCCGCCGTGACGGTGCCTGTCAGGTTAAAGGGGTTGCCCACGGCAAGTACCCACTCACCGAGCTGGATCTTGTCACTATCGCCAAAGGGGATGGTGGGTAGATCCTTAGCATCGACCTTGAGTAGCGCAATGTCTACGGAAGGGTCGGATCCGATGAGCTTAGCCTCAAAGGAGCGACCATCGTTGAGCGAGACGGAGATACTCTTGGCCCCCTCGATGACGTGGTTATTGGTAATAATGTACCCGTCGGTACTGATGATGACGCCAGAGCCAAAGCTGGTGACGGTCCGTGACTGCGGACGGTCAAAGCCACGGCCACCACCGAAGAAGAACTCAAATGGGTCTACGTAGTCGATGGTCTGCTCTCCCTCGACCTTGATGTGTACGACAGCCTGCACGGCAAGCTCAGCCGCCGGGGTGAGGTCTGGCGCATTGCCTACGGTACGACTGGAGGTGAGCTCATAGTCGGACTGTAGGAAGCCGTAGTCGTTTTCGGAGGTTGGGTAGTTCTGTAGCATAGTGGCGTAGGGAGAGCCACTTGCAGCTGCTCTCCTGAGGGTGGTGCGTACGACCGCCCACGATACAAATCCACTGACGAGGGCTATGCCCAGTGTCAGGAGTGTGTACTTGAGGTATTTGTTCATAGTATTGAAGGTATATCTGTTTGCTAATAGATTGACAAAGTGAATAGTCCTGCAGGAGCTGTGCTTCTAGTCGTCAGCTCCCGATGGGTGCTATACTCAATAGACGAGTGAAGTGGTAAAATGTTGCATTGTCGGGTGAGTCTAGACGTATCTGCCGATGATACAGGCCGATGTTATGAGACTGTTGCATAAAGGCGAATCGCTGCGTTGCTTTCGGGATTCGGCTTCGGTCACATACGGAGGTATGCTCCCTTCAGACCTCACCCTCAGCGCCTTGCGCTTCATCCTTTCTGCAAAGTCTAGACAATCTTGCAAGCAAGATTGTGAGACTGTTGACTTTTGCAACAGTCTCGTCATATATGTCACTATCAAGGAAATCAATGGATTCCTCGGTGGGGATTCCCGAATCTTCAGTGAGGAACGAAAAAAAACTTCGGAAGTTTGTTTTCTTTCTTCCGAAGTTTCATTTCGTTCTTCCGAACTTTTATTTTGGTCCTCCGTGGGGAACTTTTGTTTGCTCTGTGGAGATCACCAATTCCCTCGGTAGAAAATGAAATCAGTGGCGATGTCGGAGTAGCTATCGAGTGAGCTTATAGCGCTAGGTGGCGAGGCTCTAACCATATATCCCCTGAGACTGTTGCATAAAGGCAAATCACTGTGTAGCTTTTGGGATTCGGCTTCGGTTACATACGGAGGTGTGCTCCCTTGATGCCTCACCCTCATCGCCTTGCGCTTCATCCTTTCTGCAAAGTCAAGACAATCTTGCTGGCAAGATTGTTCTGACTGTTGGCTTTTGCAACAGTCTCTGGAAGAGAGGGTCTCCCAGCGTCGGCTCTGTATGCGTTGCGGGTCTTAGGATCGTCACATCTGATAATAGAAGACGCACACCCGCTCGTCTGCAGGTGTGCGTCTACTATGAAGTTATAGGAGCGTCCTAAAGAGACGCTTGTCTCTACCAGAAGCGATAGCGTGTATCCTCAATAGGCGTCTGCTTGATGAGCTCCTGCATAGCTCTGTATGCCATCTGCTGCCCATAGGAGCGACGTCTCTGAGCTGTAGCTGCGGGTGAGGGCTTCGTGACAGAAGCGTCTACATTCTCCGAGATAGGCTGGAGGACAACGACCTCGGTGCCTGCACGGAATGGTGCTGAGAGCTGACCGATGCCAGTCGTCATAGCATTACCCACGAGTGCCGCAGGCGTATTGGGTGAGGATACGTAGCTGATGTTGTAGAGGGTATCTACGCTCGACTGCATCTCTGGGGCATAGCTGTCAAGGCTCTTCAGCTTCTTGCTTGCTAGGTTGGCTGCAAGCTGGTCACCACGCTGCTCCATCAGGACGTAGTCACGTATCTGATCAGCAACCTGCTCGAAGGGCTGGAAGCCTGCGGGGTACTTAGTCTCCACCTGCGCTACGACTAGATAGTTATTGTTGTCACAGCGGAAGAGCTTGTCTGATACAGTGCCTGCCTTAGAGCGTAGAGCCCAGCTGACGATCTCACGAGAGTTAGGAATCGATGCGAGAGAAGCTGAGGAGCTGTTGACATACTCGCCACGGACAACGGATAGACCGGCTTTCTGAGCGGCATCTAGCATCTCGTCAAACTTCTTGTCGCTTGAGAAGATCTCGTTAATCTTTGCTTGCTCCTTACGGAAAGTCTCCTCGGAGAAGTTGATGGGAACTGTGAGCTGCGCAATCTTGTAGTGATTGACAGATGCCGTGGGGGCTGTCTTACGAATGAGCAGGGTAGCTCCAGGACGCTCTATCTTGACAAACTGATTGATAGGGGTCTTATTTAGCGTGTCTAGCCCCATACCAAATAGGTCAGCTTCGGTGAAAGTGCTATCAGGCATACCCGTATAGCGATCAGGATTGATGAGGTAGCCTCCATTTGCTTTAGTCTGATCATCCATAGAGTAGGTTGCAACAACCTGAGCGAGTGTCGTGGCTCCACTCTGGATAGCAGCTATTAGGCTGTCAGCCTTCGGAGCATTGATTGAGTCAAGGGGAACCACGTTTACCTTCACCTCTTCGGGAGCTTGCTTACGGTCGATGAGCTTGATGAGTGTGTAGCTATCGTTGACTATGACTGGCTCATTGACACTACCTACCGCACCCTCGCGAAGCATAGTCATAGCGTTGGGTATGGTGGAGAGGAACTGCTCCAGCTCCTTGTCTGTGAAGTAGGTCTCGTAAGCGTTTCCATTCTCATAGTTGCGTACCACCTTAGCGGGCGTTGTCGTCGCTAGGAGCTGTACACGAGCAGAGTCTACCTCAGCCTTTGCAGCAGCGTAGTCAGCTTCGCTAGGACGTACGAGCGTGCTGTAGTAGTTGACCTTAGCCTGCTCAAATGGGAATGCGTACATCTGCTTGTGGCTATCATAGTAAGCTCGAACCTGCTGGTCTGTGACTGTGACCTGATCATTGGGCAGGATCGTGCTTGGTGTGCGTACGACAGCGACAGTGCGTGTGCCTAGCCCTGTAGTGTACTTCTCGTCTAGTGAGTTGATGGCATAGCTACGGGTGAGTAGTGCATTGAGCTTCTCAGAGATTCTCTGGTTACGGATCTGCTTCTCAGTCTCTAGCCACTGGTTGCGTACAGAGATCATCATGCTCTGCTGCTCTGCGGGGAGAGCCTTGATCTTGTTTAGATCCAGCTCGCTCATGACGCTACGAATCTGCTCGGGATTGCTCATATCCACGCCAAACTGAGAGAAGAACTGAGCCGCCGTCTGTGAGGTGGGTAGCCCCTCGCCAAAGATAAGTGCCGAAAGCTCTGCTGGGGTGACACGTAGTCCGACCGCCTTGGCCTCTTGCGCTAGGACGTGGTCTGCGATAAGCTCCTGTGCTAGCTGATTGCTGATCTGGATGCGATCCTGATCGGTTAGTTTGCCTTGGCGCTCGTATGGCTCGGTGCGCTCGGTCAGAAGCTGCTGGTACTCATCGTACTTGACTTTTTCGCCGTCAATTTTGAGCGCAACCATCTTGTTGTCCTGAAGCAGCGATGAGCCTGATCGTAGACCATCACCGATGATAAATGCTAAGAGTGCGACACCTACTACGATGATGAGCAGGCCGGCACGATTTCTGATTTTCTGTAGCGTAGCCATTATATAGTACTATCTGTTTTTTTTCTTTCTCAGGTATGGTAGCTTGTCTGCGAGTACTCCCTCTAGGAGGAGAACAGGGGATGAAAGCTATCTAGGTGGCAAAGGTAGTTAAAATTCAGTTATCAGAGGTCTTCCCACATTTTGACGAGTTCGATGCGGGTATCCGTAGACTTGATTATATCAAAGTGTAGCTTGCCGATGACAATCTGCTCACCTGGCACAGGGATGCGCTCGAGGTGATGGATGATCAGACCTGCGATGGTGATGTACTCATCATCGGTGGGGAGAGCGAGCCCCCACTGCTCATTCGCATCATCGATCTCTAGTCGTCCGCTGAAGGTGTAGGTGCCGTCGGCATTGTGCTTAGAGACGATCTTGTTTTGGTCATGCTCGTCCTCAATGTCACCGAAGATCTCCTCGACAAGGTCCTCAAGGGTGATCAGTCCAGAGGTGCCTCCCAGCTCATCAATGACGATGGCGATGGACTTCTTGCGCTGCATGAGGATACCCATGAGCTTCTGCCCATTCATGCTCTCAGGAACGAAGACTGCGGTACGGATGCGTCCCTGCCAGTCGGGACCCTTGAACATCTCTGCCGAGTGAATGTAGCCCAGCACGTTGTCTATGTTCTCTCGGTAGACGATAATCTTGGTTAGACCTGTGGAGATGAAGAGCGAGGTGAGTGTCTCCGCATCGGTGCCTATCTCACAGGAGACGATCTCGTTGCGGGGGATCATGCAGTCTCGCACCTGTGTGGTGGAGAAGTCGATAGCGTTTTGAATGATCTTGACCTCGGTGTCAAGGTCGCTGGAGCCCTCTCCGCTCTGGCTCATGTTGAGGTAGTTATCTAGGTCTAGGGTCGTGAGCTTGGGGTGCTCTTCAGTGGCTGGCATAGCGCCCTTGGGCAATAGGAGCATGAAGAGCTTCGAGAGCCCTATGGAGAAGAGTGTGATGGGGTAGAGGAGTATGTGAAAGAATCCCGAGGGCAGAGCCTTGCGATACATCTGCTCGTTGGGATTCATACGATTGCGCGCCTTGGGTAGGTACTCTCCGAAGATGACGATGATGAAGGTGGAGAGAAGCGAATTGACCGTGATCTGGAAGACGGGACTACTGCTGATGGAGGTGAGCACAGGAGCGAAGAGCCGAGCCATGAGCATACCGTAGATAACCAGCACGATATTGTTGCCGACGAGTAGGGTCGTGATGAAGCGATCTGGCCGATGGTAGAGCATCGACAGGGTTCGCCCGACAACCCCTCCGCGATTGCTGTCGAGCTTTAGCCGCAGACGATCTGCCGAGAGGTAAGCAATCTCAGTCCCTGAGAAGAACCCCGAGAGGAGTAGGAGCAGGACGAGGAATACTAGTAACCAAATCGTATCAGCCATGTAGTGGATCTCTAGCTGTATGCTTCATATGTCTGCAAAGATAGTGGAAATATGTGCATCACGACACACTACTCACTCACCTCTGGGTCATCCTTTACGAGCATCTGGCCACTGCTCCCGTGGAAGGTGTAGCGGGTAAACTGCTCGTCGCTCTCGAAGTTGCACCCTTGGATCTTTCGCTCTGGGGTCTCTATCCATACACTATCTGGTGTGTAGATGCGCTTCTCCTCTTGATCCCAGTAGAGGAGGTGGGAGTAAAAGCGTGAGCCCGCACGGTTGCGCACGTTGATCTCGCCGTGCAGCTCCCATAGCTTGCGGTCTGTCCAGTAAAAGGCTGAGTCAGCTTCTACAAAGACAGTCGTACTGTCTCGCTCGTCAAACTGCTCGGTGTAGAGCCCACGAGGAAAGTACCAGTGAGCCTCACGACCTACCTTTTCGTTCTTATTATATACGTACCACTCAGGCGTGATCAGCCTATACTGGGTGATGCCTGAGTCGGCGACGAGAGCACGTACATCTCTCGTGTACATTGAGTAGGCTGTCTCGGGATCTAGACCTACATCGGAGAGAGGCGGGGGATCCTTGCGCTGACAACTGGTCACGACAAGCAGGCTGCCCGCCAGGAGGCATAGGAGTGTCCGCATTATCTGCACGGTGCTACTCTTGTCGTGTCTCATCGGGTGACAGTTGAGGAGGTGTGACAAAAGTCAGCCAGTATAGCGAGTCTCATTGTCTTGCTAAGCTGGCTGACGTTTTCTAGTTATTGAGAGAACTATAGCTGTGCCCCACAGTGTGGGGACATAACTTCCTTAGCGGATGCGTGTAGACTCTCCGATCCACCCGCCTACGTAGAAGGAGTCTCCTGAGTTGAGACTGGGGTGGAAGAAAATATCTTGTTGAGAGGGTAGGTAGCTAGAGTACTGACCTATGAGTCTGCCAGCCTCACCAGCGACGCTACTGTCTATGCTACGAGCTCTCTGGAGCTTGTCAATAGCTAGACCGTAGACGAGACGCTGCTTGATAGGATCATCGGGGAAGATGCTCTTGGCAGAGGCTGCGTACATCTGAGCGATGAGGATAAGCGGAGCTCCAAAGGATGGATTGGCAGCCATAGCCTTGTTGCAGTACTGACGCGCAGATGCGTAGCTACGAGCCTTCATGTCGATGACGCCAAGTGTGTAGTATGCTGTAGCCTGAAGACGCTTGTCTGAGGTGAGTGAGACAGCATCTGTGAGATATTGCTTAGCTTGGCTCATCTGACCCTTGTTGATGCAGTCAGAGGCTAGACCCATCGCAGAGGCTGCGGTAGGCTTGATGTTGTAGAGGTAGCGGCTAGCGGTAGCGTAGAGAGGACTGTTCTCACACTTAGCATAGCGAAACATATCCAGCATCGCCTGTAGGTACTTGACGTTGCCCTTGTTCTTCTCTAGTCCGTCACCGTAGATCTTGATGAGCATATTGCAATCGGCCAAGCCACTTGTAGCAAAGAGCTCATCAAGCTGTCCCTTGAGTGCTTGGAGATTTTGTAGCTTGACAGTGTCTCCAGCCTCGGTGAGATTGTCCACGTCTGCTTGTAGGATCCCATTGCCTGTCATATAGTCATCTACATAGTGCTCGTGCCAGCTGGGGTTCCCGATTGCTTTGTTCATAGATGCGAAGACAAAGAAGTATACCAACTGGCTCTCCGTCTGCTCGCCCATCTCGTCAACGACAGGCTTAGCCCACTCGTAAATCTTGTCGTAGCTAGCCTTATCGCCGTAGAGACGTAGGTAGTCGTTGATCTTAGCCGTGGTTATGTAATCCTTGCCATACTTAGGGTCATCGCCAAAGTACTTGATACGCATATCGTATAGTTTGAGTAGCTTTTCAATGGCATCATGACGAGCCGCATCGTTCTCGGCCTTCTCGATCTTCCAGTTTATGATCTGCACACCATAGAGGT
>NZ_CAMYEZ010000009.1 GCF_947254915.1 uncultured Porphyromonas sp.
ATGCTCTGACTTTCTACCGAAGAAATGCGAAATTGCCACGGAGGAGACGGCAAATTCCTCCGAACTTTGATTTGTTTCTTCCGAACTTTCATTTCATTCTTCCGAACTTTCATTTCATTCTTCCGAACTTTTATATCCCGTCTCTGTGGGGAATATTTACTTTCCAGTGAGCTATTTGCTGTTTCTTCTCTAGATACCTGGGTGTAGGAGCATCGTCAGCCAGCTCAAGTCTCTTACTCCTGATAGATCAAGGTGTGGAAATGCGCCTTAGAGAATGGAGGAGAGGGGTATAAAGCGCTTTGTCCATCGCTTTTTGCTATCTTTGTGGCATAATTGTAAAGAGTCGGTATGAGGCACCTTGAGAGCCTGTGCACGACTATACGAAACGAAATGACACTGCTCTGAGTAAGCAACAGACAACAATAAAGGAAAAATAGGAATGGTTCGAGTTAGATTTGCACCTAGTCCCACGGGTCCACTACATATAGGTGGCGCACGGACAGCACTCTTTAATTATCTCTTCGCACGTCATCATGGTGGCACGATGGTGCTACGTATAGAGGATACGGATAGCAAGCGCTTCGTGCCTGGAGCTGAAGACTATATCATTGAGGCTCTACAGTGGCTAGGGATAGAGATCGATGAGGGTATAGGCAGTGACAATCAGCCTTACGGTCCCTATCGCCAGAGTGAGAGACGGGAGATCTATCGTGAGTATGTGCAGCAGCTCATAGAGCGTGGTGCTGCTTACTATGCTTTTGACACTGTGGAGGAGCTGGAGCAGGCACGGCAGGAGATGCCCAACTTTAGCTATGATGCTACGACTCGCTCTAAGATGCGCAATAGTCTTTCGCTTTCTAGCGAGGAGGTGACTTGTCTGCTAGAGTCTGGCGAGGAGTATGTGGTGCGCTTTAAGGTAGACCCAAACCGAGAGGTTGAGGTCAATGACTTGATCCGTGGCAAGGTGGTCATCAGCTCTACACAACTAGACGACAAGGTTCTCTACAAGAGTGCCGATGACCTGCCTACCTACCATCTAGCCAACATTGTAGATGACCACTTGATGCAGATCACGCATGTGATCCGTGGTGAGGAGTGGCTTCCTAGTGCTCCGCTACATGTCTTACTCTACGAGGCTTTCGGCTGGCAGGACTCGATGCCACAGTTTGCCCATCTGTCGCTCCTCTTGAAACCTCAGGGGAGTGGTAAACTGAGCAAGCGTGATGGCGATAAGCTAGGCTTCCCAGTCTTCCCATTGGAGTGGCGCAGCCCTGAGGATGGCTCTATATCAATGGGCTATCGCGAGCAGGGGTATCTACCAGAGGCTGTGAGCAACTTCCTAGCTCTACTGGGGTGGAATCCTGGAACCGATCAAGAACTCTTTGCAGATCCGCAAAAGCCTATCTCGTCTGAGCTGATCTCCGCCTTTTCGCTAGATCGCTGTAGTAAGAGTGGTGCACGCTTTGACTTTGAAAAGGCCAAGTGGTTCAACCACCAGTACATACAGATCGTCCCCGTAGAGCGGCTCGTCGCATACCTTCGCCCTGCTCTGAGCGAGCGCGGCTTGAACCCTACTGATGAGCAGCTGCGAGACGTACTCCTGACGATACGTGATAAGGCGCAGCTACTCCCAGACTTACTTCCGGAGGTGCTCTACTTCTTTGTGGCGCCTACAGAGTATGATGCTAAGGGGCTTAAGAAGCACTGGAAGGCGGAGACGCCTGGCTACTTACAGCAGATGATCACGCTCCTGGAGGGGCTCCCGAGTGATGCTTCGCTAGAGACGATCGAGCAAGCACTCTACGATAAGATCAATGGTGATGAACTCCCTATGGGCAAGGTGATGAATGGTATACGTATGGCGCTCGTGGGCGAACCGCGTGGAGCGCGTATCCATGAGATCATCCACCTGCTAGGTATCCCCGAGAGTGTGCGACGTATCCAGCGGGCTATAGAGGAGATCCACCTATAGCTACTTGTACCGCAGTAATCAATGAATTAAACTTTAGATATAACAACTGAATCATGAGTTTGCGTATCAACAAACTTCTGAGCGATGCTGGTATCGGATCGCGCCGTGAAGTGGAGAAGTACATCGTCGCTGGACGTGTTATGCTCAATGGCGAGCGGGCTGAGCTAACTGATATCGTGGTAGAAGACGATATCGTCACGCTAGACGGCGAGGAGCTCCCTGTCAATGACATCCTGCGTGAGGCTCTCTCGATGAAGCACTACCTAGAGGCTCAGCAGGAGGACCGAGAGACGAGAGAGGCTACTCGAGAGTACTCCCCACGAGGTGGAGGCCACTCTAATCGCCCTGCTAAGTCTGGTCCTAAGAGAATGAGGTCAGACCGATATGGCGAGGAGCCTAGAGAGTCCAAGGGACATACCAAGGGCAATAAACCTTACAAAGCTAAGGGGGGTGATACCTATGGTCGTCGGCGTGACAATCGAGGCAAAGACTTTAACGGTGACGATAGGTGGTGAGCCTCATCACCTATCATGTCGCTGGATATGAATAAGTAGAAAAGAGTAAGAGTACGAAAGGATGCAGATCACGTTGGTCAGACATACGGCAGTGGCGCCCGAGTGGCAGGTCGTCTGCTATGGCAATACAGATATACCGCTGGCAGCTACATTTGAGGAGGAAGCTCCTCGTGTGGCTGCTCAGATAGATCTGTCTCTCTATGATCGCATCCTCTCCAGCCCACTCTCTCGTGCGCTACGGTTGGCACACTATTGCGTACCCGAGGGAATTGATATAGAGGTGGACGATCGCCTGAAGGAGATGAACTTTGGCGACTGGGAGGGACAGCACTGGACTAGCATCCTAGAGGCAGAGCAAGAGGTGTCAGCCTTCTTTGAGTACTTCATTGATCGACCAGCCCCTAGGGGTGAGTCTCTCCGTGACTTGGCTCAGCGTGTTGCTAATCTACTTGATGAGCTCTACAGATCTGGAACTCAGCGAGTATTGCTCTTCTCGCATGGTGGTGTTATCAATGCTGTGCGAGCGATGGCAGGGCGCATCTCTCTACAAGAAGCTTTTGCTCAGATTCTACCCTATGGGAGTGTGACGATGATCGAGCTAGACGACCTTATACATATAGACCAAGTCAAGCTCTGATGGAGGCTTTAGGCTTCTATTCGGAAGGAACGTCAAGATAAAGTGACTGCTGATATGGAGAAGCGAATTATTTCAACCATAATCGTCTTGCTTGTAGCCATAGCTACGGTAACTATATTGTTGCAGTTACGCAACTTTAGGTATGTTTCTGAGCTTTACAATGACTACTTTGAGACTTTGGCTCAGAGAGCTCTAGACGAGGTGTCCCGCTCGCTGGAGCAAGATGAGGTGGAGCGCCAGTTACGCTCACTACTCACGCAGGATGATGTGCAGCGCTTAGGTCTGATTGATGATACGCTCCAGCACTCAGTCATTGCATCCAGTGCTTTCTCCTCAAGCTATATGTCTGACGGTAGCGAAGTGTGGAATGGCTACGGCAATGCTGAGCGTGCTACCTGTCCGCCATGGGCAGAGGCTCGTGTGAATAGACAGAGTAAAGAGCATACGAAAGCTTTGCAGAGCAAGCTACTCAACACCTACTTCTACCATCGTAGTCTCCTTGATGAGACTGTCCTACGCACCATACTCCAGTGTAATAATCAGCCACTCCGCCAGCGGGTCAATGTAGAGTTCCTGCAGAGAGCGTTAGTGCATGAGCTAGCACAGGTAGGTATTACAGAGACCTTTGAGTTTACGCTTTATGATAGCCAGGGGCAAGTGGCTTATACCACTGTCGCTGATACTGGTGACCGATCTTACAAGGCTCCTCTAGTGTTGCGGAGAGACTTATTCGTTCAGTCCAACGGTTATCTAGACTCACCGCTTGGAGATCAGGAGTTACCTTATATTGAGCTCATCTTTACAGAGCATAGCCGTCATATGGGCACACTCATCTACACGTTGCCATCTGCTGGTACGCTACTCGTGATTATAGCTCTTAGCGTACTAGCTGTCGCTATCCTCTTACGACACAAGCACTACTTGCGGGAGCGTAAAGACTTCGTCAGCAATATGACGCATGAGCTCAAGACACCCGTGAGCTCCATCCGCCTAGCGTGTGAGATGCTTGAGGATCCCTCTCTGCATCAGTCGGAGGAGCGACGTCAGCGTATCACCCAGACGATGCTCAAGGAGGTAGACCGTCTCACGCTACTCGTAGATCAAGTTTTGCAGTCTTCGATGATGGAGCGAGGGGTACTCAAGAGTTATCCTGTGGAGCTTGACGCTCATGAGGAGATTAAAGACCTAAGTAGTGCCTATGCTATGAAGCTTACAAATGCTCATGGCGAGCTAGTCCTAGCTCTAGAGGCTGAGCACCATACGCTTATGTGTGACAAGATTGCCTTTCAGAACGTCATATCCAACGTGATAGACAATAGTCTGAAGTATCGCAAAGAGGATACACCACCGATTATCACGCTTAGCACGCATAGCGATGACAGCAATCTAATCATAGATATACAGGACAATGGGATTGGTATCTCTCGGCAAGATAGGGCTCATATCTTTGATCAGTTTTATCGGGTCCATACGGGCGACCGCCACGATGTCAAGGGCTTTGGTCTCGGTCTTGCCTATGTGCAGCGAGCCATCCAGGCTATGGGAGGTGAGGTCAAAGTCTTTAGCAAGCTCGGTGTCGGCACCAAAATGTCCCTACGCATACCTTACATAACGAGTAGTAAGGCAAAGACAGTGGACAGGTAGAAGTAAACTCTTCGTGTCTACAAACATCTAACTAAAAGTAAATTGGATAATTTAGAACAAATCAAACAATAGCTATGAACAACAAAGAGATTAGAGTATTCCTCTGTGAAGACGATGAGAGCTTAGGCCTTATGCTTCAGGAGTATCTTATAGCCAAGCGGTATGAAGTAGACCTCTTTACAGATGGAGAGATGGGGCTAGAGGCTTTTCGCCAGAATAAGTATGAGCTCTGCCTCATTGACATTATGATGCCTAAGATGGATGGATTTGAGCTGGCGAAGGAGATTCGTACCCTTGAGCCAGAGATTCCTATTATCTTCATCTCCGCAAAGGACCAGAAGAAGGACATCCTAGCAGGCTTCAAGCTTGGGGCTGACGACTACATCACGAAGCCCTTTAGTATGCAAGAGCTAGAGGCGCGTATGGAGGCCATTATGCGTCGCATCATCGGTGATGGACATGATGAGCAGCAACAGTTCTATCAGCTAGGCAAGCTCCTCTACGATACTAAGAAGCAGTCCTTAACGACTGAAGATGGGCAGGTCTTCACGCTGACTACAAAGGAGAATGAGCTACTGACGCTCTTCTGCGTTTATGCCAATGAGACCCTCGAGAGAGAGTATGCGCTGAAGACGATTTGGTCTGACTCCAACTACTTCAATGCACGTAGTATGGACGTCTATGTGACCAAGCTCCGCAAGATACTCAAGGTGGATCCCACTCTTGAGATCAAGAACGTACACGGCAAGGGGTATCGTCTTGTCACGCCTATCAAGGAGATCAGTGAGGATCAGATCAAGAAAGTCTAGTTTTATCTAGTCTGACTATCACAAGATAAGTGGCGACGGAGGTTTCTCGAGAGACCTTCGTCGCCACTTGCTTTTATATTAGTTTAGGCTGTAGCTTAGTTTGCTTGTTTAGCCTTCTTCCGTTGGTGTCTATTACCCACAGCCAGCACCGTGATATAGCCCACGATACCAGAGATAAGGCTACCCGTCAGGATGCCCAGCTTAGCCTCGCTGAGCCAGTCCAGATGAAGGTGCACATCGTACGACAGGCTGGCGATAAACATGGAGACCGTAAAGCCGATACCACCCAATATAGATACCGCAAAGAGCATCGCTGGGTAGACCCCATCGCTCCACTTATGTTGCGTCAGTAGGATATAGACATAGGTGAAGAGGAAGATACCCATAGGCTTACCGATGAAGAGCCCTAGCATGACCGCAAAGGGGAGCGTCGAGATGTCGCCCATACTGAAGGTCGAGAAGTCAATGCCAGCATTGACAAACGCAAAGACAGGCAGGATCAAGTAGTTCACCCAGCCCGTGAGCGCATGCTCTAGGCGCTGTACAGGAGGGATAGCCGATGCAGCCGCATGGCGCAGACTATTGATCATCGCAATGTCAGCACCCTCTAGATGAGTCGTCTGGCCCTTCTTAGCGTTTTCCACAGAGGGGAGCATCTTAGAGATAGCACCCGCAAGGCTACCCAGCTGATGACGAGACACAGACGTGGTCATAGGCATCGCTAGAGCCACCATCACGCCAGCGATAGTCGTGTGGATACCGCTCTGTAAGAAGAAAAACCATACGACGAAGAGCCCGATCATATAGAGACCAATGTGGCGTACCCCCGCACGACCTAGGAGCGCTAGGATAGCAACGACAGCGAGGCCCAGACCGAGCATCAGCAGGTTAATCCCCGTAGAGTAAAAGAGCGCTATCACGATGATACCGCCTATATCGTCAGCCACCGCTAGCGTAGTCATAAAGACACGTAGCGAGACTGGCACATGATCCTTGAGTACCATCAGTACAGCCAGTACGAAGGCTATATCCGTAGCCATCGGGATAGCTGCACCTCGGCTTGCGTCGCCCGCAGGAGCGATCAGCCAGAAGAGGATGATCGGCATAATCATACCGCCTATAGCCCCCACGACAGGCATCATAGCCTTCTTGACCGAGGAGAGCTCGCCCACGAGTAGCTGTTGCTTGATGTCTAGTCCGACGACAAAGAAGAAGAAAACCATCAGGACATCATTGGCAAAAACCAAGAAGCTCATCGGCTCGCCATGAGCCTGAAAGATGTCCAGCCCCAGGACGTTCAGGTTGATCGGTATAGCGAGCAGCGTGTGGTATAGCTCTCTGAGCGGGCTATTTGCCACGATAAGAGCCACGATGGTTGCGAGAAAAAGTACGACAGACGAGTCCACCTTACGAATGGTGAACCGCCTGACTGGTCTTAGGATACCACTAGTTTGAGACATACTCTATGATTACTTAGTTGTTACGGCTTCAAAGTTACGCCTTTTTTGCGCACTCAGCAAGATTTAGGTACGCACGAACTGCCACGCTCCCCCGCTTTGTCGTTTGTCCCCTCTAGGTGGCAAAAGATTTTCATACGCATAAAACTCCCGTTTCATCCGTATGAAACTCCAGTTTCATCCGATTGGAATTACATTTCCCCGTATTTATGGTGGTGAGCTCTCCTTGACCTAGTTCGATTACTTCCCGAAGAAACGGGCTTTCTACCGAGGAAATTGAGATTCTCCAGGGAGCAAACGGCAAATTCTCCCGAACTTTGGAATCTTTCTTCCGAACTTTCATTTCATTCTTCCGAAGTTTTATTTCGCCCCTCCGTAGAGAACTCTTGCTTCCTCGGGAGCTATTTGGGATTTCCTCGGGAGAGATTGGGATCAACGGATATGTAGCAGTAGCTATAGCGTGAGGCTATAGCGCCACGTAGCGAGACTCAACCCATTCGAGACTGTTGCATAAAGGCGAATCGCTGTGTTGCTTTCGGGATTCGGCTTCGGTCACATACGGAGGTATGCTCCCTTCAGACCTCACCCTCAGCGCCTTGCGCTTCATCCTTTCTGCAAAGTCAGGACAATCTTGCAAGCAAGATTGTGAGACTGTTGACTCTTGCAACAGTCTCCATTCCGACCTCAAGGTCAATTGAGTAGACCGGGAAACGAAAGTTTTCTGACCTACTTTCGGTATGACATGTCCGTCACACAAAAGAAGGCGACCCGAGCATCCTCAGATCGCCTTCTTCATTCGGCAGCTTCCTTGGGGAAAGCTTTATTTAGTGGGTACTAAATGGTGGTTTAATCGCTATTAACTAGGGAATTAGCACCCGTATCACCTCAACCTCATCAGCTGCGCCAGCCTGTGCGGTGACGAGATAGCTACCTTGTGGCAAGGCGACCAGCTCGCCTCTGACGATGGGCTTATGGTAGTACGTATGGCCATCCATCGTAAAGATGGTCAGCATAGCTAGGTCTGCTAGCGTGGTGATACCCTCAGCGGAGACAGCTATGCAGTGGCTCTGCGTAGGAGCGATCACGGCATTGGTCAGCTTGAAGGTGGCATTGACACGTGTGTAGCGCTGTGGCTTTATGCTGGTGCCAGAGATCGGCTCGCCATTGGCAGTGAGGCGATCTATCGTATAGCCCTCTTCGGGCTTGATGACGAGGTTTAGCTCCTGTCCCTTGCTAACCTTGTGGTAGCCTAGGTGTGTGGGGAGCGAGTTCCATACTGGCTTGATCTCATTGCCTTGCTTGTCTGCGAGTTTGACTGTACCATGAGTGGTGGGGGCGACCTCTACGTAGACCTGATCACATCCAGAGGCATCGCCTTCAGTATTCACGCGCCATCCCTTGATCGTAGCGATTACGGGATCAGCATGCTTGGCATCGTTGTCTGGATCGCTCTTGTCTTCGGTAATGTAAAGGCTGTAGGGCGTCTGAAGTTTGACCCCCTTGGGATAGCTACAGAGAGAGGCGTAGAGGTCGTTGACCTCACAAGCTGTGAGCTTGTTGCCGTAGGCGTGTAGCATCTGTAACTGAGGTTGATTAGATAGATCAAGCTTGGTGAGCTGATTGGTATAACAGTATAGTGTAGCTAGCTTCGTAAGCTTAGAGAGATCTAGCTTCTTGAGTTGATTGTTATTTACGAGGAGCGTCTCAACCTCAGACTGGTTAGTTAAGTCTAGCTTAGTAAGTTTGTTGGCTCCGAGTGCTAGTGTGCTAAGGCTCTTGAGCTTAGATAGGTCTATCTCAGAGAGCTGATTGTCCTGCAGGTCTAGATAGCCAAGCTTGACGCTAGAGGATAGATTGATGCTAGAGAGCTGATTCTTCTTTGCGTCTAGCTTCGTTAGTTCTGTCAGCTTAGATAGATCAAGCGTAGTGATCGTGTTCCCATAGCATAGGAGCGTCTCTATCTTAGTGCTGTGTGAGAGGTCTAGCTCAGAGATCCCTGTATAGGCTACATCAAGGAGCGTGAGATTAGGACACTCTTTCAGATCGATGGAGCCGATAGGATTCATATAGGTATAGAGGACTCTTAGGTCAGGCTGTACAAGCTTGATACTGCTAAACTTGTTGTCGTTTCCCTGTCCAGGTCCAGGATAGCTGGAGAAGTCAGCCTGGGCAAATGAGCCTAGGATCTTGATGTACGTACCTAGAGCTTTGCCCTCAAAGCTACTTATGGACTGACCGATGACCTTACGCTGAGGTACACCATTACCCCAGTCAATGAGAACCTCTGTGTCCTCTTGAGGAGCTGCTAGTGTAAAGGTAATCTCCTGTCCCGCCTTAGTGCCGAGCTGTATCCTTGGCGGATTGACGAAGAGTGGCTCTACGGTGGTGGCTTTGGAGACAACAAATATGCGCTCCTTGATGAGTGTACCATTCACCTTGACTCCGAGGTACTCCATACCCTCAGGGGTTTCGTCAATCTGAACATAGAGTGGGGTGCCTGCGAGGACGCTCTCACCGATGGGCTTGAGTGACTGATCAGAGTCTATCATACGCTCTAGGAGTGTGACCTTGCCCACAGTCTGAGTAAGTGTCACAGAGACTTTGTCACACTTTGCTTTGCCATCGCCCTCGACGTCAGCCTTCCAGTTTTCTTTGATAAGTTCTGGATCAGAGGTCTCTGCATTAGATCCCTTGAGCAGTAGATTCGCGCTCCAAGCCTTGCGTGGATTATCCCACATAGAGCGTAGCATATAGTTGATGGCACAGGGTGTCATCGTCGGGTTAAAGCGGATATCTAGGTATTGTAGCTGAGTGCAAGCGCTGAGATCTAGGAAGGTGAGCTGATTGCTATGAGCTGTGAGGCGGTTCATATAAGTTGCCTGCGAGAGGTCTAGTAGCGGAATCTTATTGCCAGCACAGCTTAGCGAGGTTAGCTTCGAGAGCATAGATACGTCAAGTGCTGTCAGGGCATTGCTGTCACAAGCGAGGCTGGTGAGCTTGCCATTTGCCGATAGATCTAGATTCGTGAGCTGGTTCTTGCTACAGAAGAGATTGGTCAGCTCAGGGTTGTTCCTGAGGTTTATAGCAGAGATGTTGTTATAGTTGATCTCCAACTTATATAGTAGGGGGAGCTTTGTGACATCAAGTGCAGATATTTGATTGTGCGTGATGTCTAGATTGGCGAGCTTGGGATACTTGTCTCCAATCTCAAGGTCCATCAGTGAGTTGCTCTTTAGAGATAGCGTCGTGAGTGATGGAAGAGAGACGGGGTAGAAGTGACTGATGTCGCATTCATCAGCCGATATGCGCTCTAGAGTCGTACAGGGGTCTGGGACGAGGATGGAGCCTAGTTTAGGATTCTTAGATATGTCGATAGAGACCAGCCCTTTGTAGGGGCGTAAGTCTAGGACGGTGAAGTCGTTCTCTCTAAGGTTAAGGTTCTCTAGTGGGGCGTCTTCGTTGAGCGCAAAGTTATCCTTTGTCAGCTTATTCTTAGAGAGGTCTAGATACTTGAGCTCTGTCTGTCCTGTAGCGGTAAAGGAGGTTATCTCTAGCCCCGAAGCGTCTAAGCTGGTGAGGCTAGAGAGGATGCGGATGGTTTCGCCCCTGACGCTTCCAGAGACTTTGGCAAAGAATCCAGAGGCGTTCGGATCAACCTTGTAGCTTTCGATGGTGCCCTCTCCCCAATCAATGAGGATAGGGGTATCATAAGACTTGGTCTTGGGGTAGATTGAGACTTCAGAACCAAATTTTTTATCTATCTTAATCTGGATCTCTGTCGTTTGCGCCGTGAGTAGACTCACACCGCATAGATAGATAAATAGATAGAGCAGAAAGTTGCGTTTCTTCATTTCATACTTGTTTAGTTATTTGTAATATAGGATAAGTTGTATGTAATTGGAAAGTGATAGACTAGTGGAGCCTAACTCTGTGGAGTAGTGCTGTAGTAGTCGTGGATGAGGCGCTTTGCCGCAGCGAGGTCGGCCTCTTGGTTGCCTGTGATGCCTACGCTCTGAGGTGTGGGTATCTTGATCTCGGTGCCGAGGGGAATATTGTCGGGATCCTTGATCTGCTCCTTATTAGCGAGGTAGATGTAGATCCAGTACTCACTACGACCGAGGTAGCGACGGGCATAGCGTGCTAGATAGTCGCCATTGCCAAGGGTCACAGTGGTGAGTATCTCCGGCTGGGCGGTCGTATCTGCTGGTGGCGCGACGCTATCAATGGGTGCGATGGTATCTATCGTCGGAGTCGTCTCGATGGGTATCATCGTGCTGGGCGGGGGCGTGGTGCGGGAGCTCGGCATCTCTTGCTTGCCGAAGACGAAGAACCATAGCAACAGCGCCATCGCTAGGACAGCGACTAGCGGGATGACGATCCAAAGCCATAGCTTGCGAGGCTTGTGCTCTTGTGGCTCCTCTCTTCGATAAGGTGGTGGCGTGGCGACGACAGCCTTTGCTTCGTTGCTTTCGCTAGCTGAGAAGGGAGGCGGTGGTGGGGTAGCGGGAGTTTCGGCTTGAGATTGAGGTGTCCAAGCGGGCGGAGTGACTACTGGCGAGGGAGTGGCTGAGCTCTCGGCGATACGGCTGGAGATGATGGATGGGCAAGCCTGCTCAAGGCTCTCGGCTGGCTGCTCCTCGACATCGGGCCACTGGACACCCTCCTTGAGCAGCGTGGGGGCAAACATCTCAAAGGGCTTGTTGACCTGTCGGAGCAATTCGTCGGAGGGGGTGAAGGCGTAGCTGGTCTCGCTGCTCTCACCTTCGCCAGTTATGGACTGTGGTGCGAAGGTGCCTAGGGGAGCCCACTCGAGGGTGTGTCCTAATCGCTCGTGCATCTCAAAGAGCTTCGAGACACTGTCGTAGAAGCTTTGGAGGGTCTGCGGTATCTGGGTCGCCCCTTTTGCTAGGAGTTCGCCAATCTCCTCGGCAGAGAGTGGTTGCTCTTGGTTGGTGATGCGTGGCGTGACGCTTGGGGGCATCAAGTAGCGCTCGCCACTAGGCAGTAGGGCGATGCGGGCGCTGTGGCTCTCAGCGGACCATAAGCCGACGCTACGCATATAGCTAGTGCTCCCCTGAGTGAGTCGCCCGATGAGTAGCGAGGTGAGGTCGCTCCATAGTTGCTGGCAGGTGGTCTGTGCGAGCTGGCTCTGCTCGGCGACCTCGAGGAGCCACTGTTCGGTCGTAATCATAGGATGAGATGCTCTGGGGATGTGGTTGCGATGAGGTCGTACTCCTCTACGCCTGTGATCTCAGCTCGGTAGAAGGAGCCGACACTGAGCGGGCGGTCGCTACTGAGTATCACTTCGCCGTCCACCTCGGGAGAGTCGTACTGGGTGCGACCAACGTAGTAGCCTTCTTCCTCTCGGTCAACGACTACCTCCAGCGAGGTGCCGACTCTACGGCTATTGACGCTGGCAGAGATGTTTGCTTGAAGAGACATTAGGGCATCGTAGCGCTCCTGCTTGACCTCTGGCGGGACATCGTCTTGGTAGTGCTTGTAGGCATAGGTGCCCTCCTCGTGTGAGTATTGGAAAGCGCCAAGTCGCTCGAAGCGCATTTGGCTAACGAAGTCAAGGAGGTCGGCAAAGTCTTCGTCCGTCTCTCCTGGATGCCCGACCATCATCGTGGTACGCAGGGCGATGCTGGGCACTTGCTTGCGAATGCGCTCTAGCAGAGCGACGGTCTCCTCACGGGTTATCTGCCGACGCATCAGCTGAAGCATATGATTGCTACTGTGCTGGAGCGCAAGGTCGAGATACTTGCAGATGTTGTCATGCTGTGCCATCACATCTAGCAGAGCGATGGGGAAGTGGTTCGGATAGGCGTAGTGTAGTCTGAGCCAGTGAACGCCTTTTACCTGAGCCAGGCGGTCCAGCAGGGGAGCGATGGCTTGCTCTTGGTAAAGGTCTACACCATAATAAGTGCTATCCTGAGCGATGATCTGAAACTCCCGACAGCCTGCGGAGATGCGCCCCTCGACCTCTCGGACTATCTCCTCCATGGGACGGGAGTGATGACGGCCTGTGATGAGCGGGATGGCGCAGTAAGAGCAGGTGCGGTCGCACCCCTCGGAGATCTTGATGTAGCTATAGTGTTGAGGTGTGACGCTAGGCGGAGGCGTTCGGTAGGATAGTGGCGTAGCGCTGTCTGCGCTGAGTGCTGGTCCTAGATCGCTGATGAGTTGCTTCCAGTCATACTTGCCATAGATCTTGTCCACCTCGGGGAGCTCCGCGGTTAGCTCCTCACGAAAGCGTTCGCCCAGGCAACCCATCACATAGACGGAGCGAATGCGCCCCTCTTTCTTTGCCTCAATGAGAGAAAGGATGAGGTTGATCGACTCCTCCTGAGCTGCCTGTATGAAGCCACAGGTGTTGACGACGGCTATCTCGCCAGTCAGCTCCTCGGGGTCGTGACGTAGCGTGTAGCCGAACTGTGCGAGCCGACGCATAAGCGCATCGGAGTCAACGAGGTTCTTAGAGCACCCTAGACTGATGACATCGATTTGGTTGGCAATCATCGCAGAGCTACTACTGGACTAAAGCTCATCGCCAAAGATGGAGTCGACGAACTCACGCTTGCGAAAGACTTGCAAGTCCTCAATCTTTTCGCCTAGTCCGATATACTTGACTGGCACCTTAAATTGGTCGGAGATACCTATGACGACACCTCCCTTTGCCGTTCCATCAAGCTTCGTGATGGCGAGGGCAGAGACATCGGTGGCTGCGGTAAACTGCTTTGCCTGCTCAAAGGCGTTCTGACCCGTAGAGCCATCGAGGACGAGGAGTACTTCGTGAGGCGCATCGGGTACTACCTTCGCCATGACACGCTTGATCTTAGAGAGCTCGTTCATCAGGCTCACTTGGTTGTGCAGACGACCAGCCGTGTCGATGATGACTACGTCGGCATTCTGAGCGACGGCCGACTGTAACGTGTCAAAGGCTACCGAAGCGGGATCCGAGCCCATCTGCTGCTTGATGACTGGCACGCCGACACGCTCTCCCCATATCTCTAGCTGCTCGATGGCGGCTGCACGGAAGGTGTCCGCAGCGCCCAGTACGATGCGCTTGCCCTGCTGCTTGAACTGATAGGCGAGCTTGCCGATTGTGGTTGTCTTGCCCACACCGTTGACGCCAACGACCATGATGACGTAAGGATGCGCCTCGGCAGGGAGTGTGAAGCTCTCCCCATCGGTCGTGCCATTCTCTGCAAGAAGTGCCGCCACTTCGTCACGCAGGATGCTTTTGAGCTCGCTCGTGCCGACATATTTGTCCCGAGCTACACGCTCTTCGATACGCTTGATGATCTTGAGAGTCGTGTCCACGCCCACATCACTCGTCACGAGTATATCCTCCAGGTCGTCGAGGATTGCATCGTCGACCTTGCTCTTGCCAGCTACGGCACGAGTCAGCTTGTCTACCATAGAGGTCTTGCTCTTTTCTAGACCTGTGTCGAGTGTCTCTTTCTTCTTCTTTGAGAATAGTCCGAATAGTCCCATAGTTGGTCTCTTTCTTTTAGGTTAAATGATTAGTCCATGCGAGACTTGTAGTCCGAGTAGTCAAAGCTACGGAGCGTCTCCACGGAGCCATCGAGATGACGCAGCGCAATGGCGGGATGCTGTACACCGTTGAACATGTTCGTCTTGACCGTCGTGTAGTGTAGCATATCCTTGAGGACGAGCGTCTCGCCGATCTCCAGCGGATGGTCAAAGGTCCAGTAGCCCATATAGTCGCCACTCAGACAGCTGTTGCCCCCTAGACGGTAGCTATGCGTGCCAGCCTCGGGCGTGTCGCAGTGTGTTGCCCCCTCCACGACTGGATGGTAGGGCATCTCAAGACAGTCAGGCATGTGGCAGGCGAAGGAGACGTTCATAATAGCCGTCTTGATGCCATCGTTGGTGACAATGTCCACCACCTGAGCGTAGAGGTCGCCCGTCTGCCAAGCGAAAGCACTGCCTGGCTCCATAATAATTCGCAAGTTGGGGTGTCGCTCACGGAAATCTCGTAGCAACACCACCAGATGCTCCGTATCGTACTCCCGATGTGTCATCAAGTGTCCGCCACCGAGGTTGAGCCACTGCACCTTATCTAGGATAAAGCCAAAGCGCTCTTCGAGACGCTCCAGCACTAACTCTAGTTGCTCGTCATCGCCTTCGCAGAGGACATGCAGATGCACACCTTCTAGTCCTGTCAAAGCACCCTCTTCCTCCATCTGTCGTAGCGTCTCGGCACTCACGCCGAAGCGTGTCCCTGGCATGGCGGGGTTGTAGATCTCGGTCTTGACAGGCGAGTAAGCTAAGTTTAGCCGCAGACCGTAAGAGATATGCTCGGCTGCGTAAGGTGAGGCGGGTCCGAAGCGCTGCCACTGGGTGGACGAGTTGAGCGTGATGTGACTACTGTAGCGCACGAAGTCCGCTATATTCTCCTCACTGTAGGCTGGCGTGTAGGCATGCACGGGTGCTCCCATCTCCTCGTAGCCTAGGCGAGCCTCCCACGGAGAACTAGCCGTGCTGGCGTGGATGTACTCCTTAAATATAGGGAAGGTGCGCCAGAGAGCGTACGCTTTGAAGGCTAAGATAATCTCCACGCCCGCCCGCTCTGCTACGGATCGTATCAGCTCTAGGTTGCGTCTCAGGAGAGACTCCTCTAGTAGGTAGTAGGGTGTGGTAATCTTGTGGGGTTGCATAGAGAGCATTGTACTTAATCTCCTGCAAAGATACTAAATAGCAAGAGTAGCACCAAAAAGCGCCCCGACATCGCTCCTGATGACTATGACGATAGGTGGCTTTTTTGTACCTTTGCGACTGATTCAAGAGGAGAGGTGCAATTCCTTACCGGTGGTATAGTCCACAACTCCCATAGCGGGACTGATATGGTGTAACTCCATAACCGACGGTGATAGTCCGGATGGTATTCGAATCAAGATGCCACTGACCCTGTCGGGGCTTCGGCTTTACAGGTCGACGCATCTACTTTTGTGTACCACAGATCCTCGTGCTTTTTATATAAACTCAAAGTAACAAGGAAATGGGACAGACCAAAACAATTTCCCCAGCCGTAGAGGCTCGCATCCAAGCTGCCGTCCAAGCCCTCAGAGATGGGCGTGGCATCCTACTCGTAGATGATGAAAACCGTGAGAACGAGGGCGACATCATCTTCTCCACAGAGAGACTTACTCCACAAAACATCGCACTGATGATCCGTGAGTGCAGTGGCATCATCTGCCTTTGCCTCAAGCCGAAGAAGTGCCAGGAGCTCAACCTCCCTCAGATGGTACAGCACAATACTTGTGTGAACAACACTGCCTTCACAATCTCTATAGAGGCCAAGGAAGGGGTCACGACAGGTGTCTCGGCACATGACCGCTACGTCACCATCACGACGGCTGCACGAGCCGAGGCCAAGCCAGAGGACTTAGTGCATCCAGGACACGTCTTCCCGCTACAAGCCAAAGAGGGTGGCGTGCTCGAGCGTCGAGGACATACGGAGGGTAGTATAGATATAGTCTCCATTGCGGGACTAGGCGATACGGCCATCCTCTGTGAGCTAACCAACGAGGATGGGACGATGGCACGTATGCCAGAGATTCAGAAGTTTGGCGCAGCGCACGATATGCCAGTCCTCACGATTGAGGATATCGTTGCCTACCGCCAGCAAAGCTAAAACGACAGTCAGCAAGACCAATAGAAAAGGAGACTATCGCCCACGAGTGGTAGTCTCCTTTTTTGTTCTGTAGTCACGCTCCGTATCAGTAGATGCGGTAGGCGTTGCTAATGCCTGGAGCCTGCTTGAGCGCTGCGCAGAGTTGCTCTACCTGCTCAGCTGAGTGTACCTCTAGTCCCACTTTTCCTCCGAAGATACCGTCTTGCGTCTGGAGCTGTACGGAGGCGATATTGATCAGGAAGTCTTCCGTAATCACCTGCACGATCCCATTGAGGATACCCTTAGAGTCGATACCCTCGATCATGATCGAGCCCGTGAAGAGCGTATCACCCTGATCGCCCCAGATGGTCGAGAGGAGCTTATTGCCCGTGCTACTCTTCAGTCGCATAGCCTCGGTGCAGGTACGCTGATGCACCACTACTTGGTTGTCTATGACGAAGGCGACCACCTCGTCGCCAGGGAGCGGATGGCAGTCGTCAGCCATGACGTAGTTGCTCTTGATAGCATCGCTCTGGAGAAGGTACGGCTTCTTGTAGTCTATCTCACTGATCTGAGAGATGGACTCGGTAGGCTTGGGCATAGACTCTTGTTTGCCTATGAGAGCCTCCTTGACCGACTTGAAGAAGCGATTGCTCTTGCTCGACTTGATCCGCTTGTAGAGCGACTCCACTAGATTGACCGTGCCAGAGCCGACAGCGTAGAAGAGATCCTCACGCTTGTGAAAGCCAAAGAGCGCTGCCACAAGATCCATATGTCCCGCATCGACAGAGAGATCGTGCTGCTCGAAGTAGTTGATCACGCTCTCTTCGCCTTTGCTGATGAGCTTGCGACGCTCCACACGAAGGAACTCATTGATCTTGCTCTTAGCCTTAGCCGTCTTGACATACTTAAGCCATAGCGCTGAGGGCTTTTGATTATTGCTGGAGATGATCTCCACCTGGTCACCACTCTGTAGCGTGTGGCTGAGAGGCACTAGCTTGTGATTGACCTTGGCACCGATGCAAGTCTGTCCGAGTGTCGAGTGAAGCGCATAGGCAAAGTCCAGCGGGGTACTCTCGTGAGGGAGCGTGATCGGATCCCCCTTGGGAGTAAAGACCATGATATCATCTCCGTAGAGATTGAGCTTGATCGTGTCCAAAAAGTCCATGGCGCTCGAGTCCGGATTCTCCAGTAGCTCGCTGATCTGGTCGAGGAACTTCGTAATCTCCTGATCCTCCTCCACACCGTCCGACTTGTACTTCCAGTGAGCTGCTAGTCCCCGCTCGTCTATCTCATCCATCTTGCGGCTACGCACCTGTACCTCGATCCACTTGCCCGTGGGGCCCATGACTGTAAAGTGTAGTGCGCGGTAGCCATTGCTCTTGGGCTGAGCGACCCAGTCACGCGTCCGCTCATTGTTGACACGATAGAGGCTCGTGATGTCGGTATAGATACCCCAGCAAGTCTCCTTGACATTGAGCCCTGGGGTTTCCTCAAAGATAATGCGTACGGCGTAGAGATCGTATATCTCCTGAAAGGGGATCTGCTTCTTCTGCATCTTCTTCCAGATCGAGTAGCAAGACTTGACACGCGTCTTCATCTCGTAGTCCAGCCCACGAGCCTTGAGCAGGGGGTGCACAGGTGTGCTAAACTGCTTGAAGAGCTCCGCACGAGACTGCTCCGTGTCAATAATCTGGTTGCAGATATCCTCGTAAGCCTTCGGGTGCTCATGCTTGAAGACCAGTTCCTCGAGCTCTGTCTTAATAGCGAAAAGCCCTAGACGGTGAGCTAGCGGTGCGTAGATGTAGAGAGTCTCGCCCGTTATCTTGAGCTTCTTATGCTCAGGCATCGAGCTCAGGGTACGCATATTGTGCAGACGGTCGGCAATCTTGATAAGGATCACACGAATGTCTGCATTCATCGTCAGGATCAGCTTGCGAAAGTTCTCCGCTTGTAGGCTCTCAATGTTTCGCTCGGCCAGTATCTCGCTACTGATCTTGGTCAGGCCTACGACGATCTGAGCCACCTTAGGACCGAAGAGCTGCTCTATATCCTCCTCCGTGTACTCCGTGTCCTCGATCACGTCGTGGAGTAGGGTAGAGACGATCGATGTAGAGCCTAGACCTATCTCACGGCACACGATACGAGCCACTGCGAGCGGGTGCATGATGTAAGGCTCTCCGCTCTTGCGTCGGACCCCCTCGTGAGCCATCCGTGCGAAGGTAAAAGCGCGCTGTATCACCTCCACCTTCTTGCGGTGATTCGAGTGCTCATAGTCATAGATCAGCGCATCGTATTCTCGCTGTATCATCTCCTCATCGGAGAGTGTCGAGTTACTATAATCTACGGGGTAAATGTCTTCCATATTTTAGGGGAACGAAAAAAGGGTTATACAGAAGCTCTATACTATAGGCATTTTCATAAAGAGACATGAGGGCAGATGCTCCTCGAGCCATCCCTGGAGATAGGCGATGGTCTCACGCTCTATCGTCGCGTCCTGCTCAGGGTATACATTATATATAAGGTAGCGCACCTCAATGCCTCGGTGCATGCAAGCGTCGATACTGAGTAGCGTGTGATTGATGCTACCTAGCTTGCCATTGGTGACGAGAGCTATCTTAGGGTTCGTCTGCTGAGCTATGTAGTCTATCGTGAGGAGCTGCTCGGTGAGTGGCACCATCAGTCCTCCAGCGCACTCTACAAGCAAAGGCTTGGCACCCAGCTCTTGCAGATGGCGGGTAGCCTTGTTGAGTCGCTCGGGGTCTATCTCTCCACCATCCATACGTGCTGCCAGGTGAGGCGAGCAGGGGTAACTGTAGAGGTAGGGGCAAGTGAGCCCCTGGCGATCCCACTCCGAGAGAGGCTCTCCGAGTAGACGACGATGCGTCTCTATATCTTCACTGATCTCATGGCATCCCGTCTGGACCAGCTTCATCGAGGTGCAGGCTGTATGACCCGCCTCTCTGAGCGTACGTATGAGGAAGGCAGTCCCATAGGTCTTCCCTATATCGGTGTCAATACCACAGACATAGATCCGATCAGGAGGAGAGACCAATTGCATTGCATCACTATTCATAGCGTTATCTACTAAGTGGAGGAGGGCAATCTCCTCCATCTACAAAGGTACAGAATAGCTATCAATTGGCGAACGGTCGGCCGTTCCTCCCGAGGAATTTGCCTATAGCTCGCTGGAAAACAAAAATTCTCCACGGAGCTGGGAAATAAAACTTCGGAAGAATGAAATAAAACTTCGGAAGAAAGAAATCAAAGTTCCGAAGAATTTTTCGTTTCCTCGCTGAGGAATGAGAGATATCCACGGAGTAATTCTCGATTTCCTCCGTGGTGGCATAAATGAGCCCGCTGAGTACGATGCGTTTGCTAGAATATGGAATAGACAAAATTGTCTATGTCAAAAGATTAGATTAACTTTGTCATCGCAGAGGGGGCTTGTACCACTAAGAAGTCCCCGACGCATGGCTGTTAAGCCAACATTTACGAACTATTAAACACTGAATACTATGGGACTACTTTGGAGTTTGCTAATAGGTCTTGCGGCAGGAGCTATCGCAGGCTGGATCATGCGAGGTCGCTCACTGGGTTGCCTATGGAATATAATCATCGGTATGCTCGGAGGTCTTGTCGGAGGCTGGGTCTACAGCTTCTTCGGAGCCATGGCAGGTGACTCGTGGTGGGCGCAGCTAGTCTGTGCCGTCGTGGGTGCCTGTGTGATACTTCTAGTAGTAGGACTCTTCAATAAAAGGAAAAGGTAGCCCCCGTTCTAACTAACACTCTATTACAAAGAAAGAATTATGAAAAAGTACGTTTGCGATGTATGTGGCCATGTATATGACCCTGCAGAGGGCGATCCTGATAGCGGTATAGCTCCAGGCACACCCTTTGAGGATCTACCCGATGACTGGGAGTGCCCACTCTGTGGTGTCTCCAAGGATCAGTTCTCTCCAATGGAGGACTAAGCCTGTGCCACACCATCACTAGATGACACAACAACTAACAAAGGGGTGCCCTATGACCAGTTACTTGGTTGTAGGGCACCTCTTCTGTTGAGGAGCTAATGACTCCTGCGGCAGGCCAATAGGGAGATGTAGAGGGAGGAACTATTCAGCAGTCTTAATATGGGAGGTGAGTTGCTGAAGTGCTTTCTTGAGCGTGATGGGGAGTGCTAGCCACTCGCTCTCATCGTGTAGCGGTACCCACGTACCACCGTCGGGCAACGGTGGGGTGCTACTGTCAGGGAGTATGGTGTAGTAGCAGTCGATGTAGAGCTGTCGGTGTGTGAGCCGATGCTTATATCGTCTGAAAGGGCGTAGCTGGCAATGCGCTAGTGCTGCAGGTGGCTCAGGAAGAGGCTGTAGGAGTAGCTCCTCTTGCGGAGCTACGGGCTGGTCGTATAGTAGTGTGGGCTGGTAGAGCTTGCCCCATATGTCGCCTGTGGGGCGCTGGTAGAGTATCGTCTGCCACTGGTCTAGTCCTCTCTTGAGTACAAAGAGATAGCCTAAGTGTCGGGGCTGGACGGAGAGCTTGAGCGCTTTGCGTGGTAAGCTGGCTCGCTCAGGGCTATCGGCAGAGGGGCATTCGCTGCGGACGGGACAGCGGGTGCAGTCGCATAGCTGAGGGGTGCAGATGAGTGCGCCTAGCTCGATCATCGCTTGGTTGTGTAGTCCTGGATGTGGCGCTTTTTCGACCAATTGTCTGGCTAGGGCGGTGTAGTACTTCTTTCCCTGGGTGGTGTCTATCGGTTCCTCAGAGGCATAGAGCCGACTCAGTACGCGGAGCACATTGCCATCGACGGCGGGGTATGGTTGATCATAAGCAAAGGAGAGGACGGCTCCAGCGGTGTAGTCGCCAATGCCAGGGAGGGCGCGGACTGACTGGTAGTCTGCGGGGAAGGTGCCGCCCAACTCATGGACGATGAGCTGAGCTGCACGATGTAAGTTGCGAGCACGGCTGTAGTATCCCAGCCCCTCCCAGAGCTTGAGCACCTCATCAAGCGGTGCTATAGCAAGGTCTGAAACGGTGGGGTAGTGCTCGACAAATCGTAAGTAGTAGCTCGTCCCCTGATCTATCCGTGTCTGCTGTAGGATCACCTCACTGAGCCATATACGATAGGGGTCGTGTATGTCTCGCCAGGGGAGCTTACGATGATTCTCTTGGTACCAGCTGTGTAGCTTGGTGAGCAGTGTACTCAAGTGTGGAGCTTCTTTAGATAGAGAGCATGTGTAGCAGGTCGATGAGCTCGGGGTCGATGCGCTTTTGCTTTTTTGTAGCCTTGACAAAAGGTACGTAGACGATCTCATCGTTGTCATACCCAATCATCACATTGCGCTGCTCATCAAGGAGAGCCTGCACGGCGGCTGCACCCATTCGGCTACCCATAATACGGTCGGTAGCGCACGGTATACCACCTCTCTGTAGATGCCCTAGGATGGTGACACGGATGTCAAACTTAGGGTAGCGACGCTTGAAGTCATCTGCGATGAAGAGTGTCTGTCCCTCGCGCTCCCCACTCTCGGTGACGAGGATGATGCTACTGCTCTTGGTCTTGCGGAAGCCACTCTCGATCATCTTCTTGAGCGACTCGGTACTGGTGGGGTCTTCGGGGATGAGAGCGCCCTCAGAGCCAGTAGCGATAGCGCCATTGAGTGCGAGGAAGCCAGACTCACGTCCCATCACCTCGACGAAGAAGATGCGCTCATGGCTTGAGGCGGTGTCTCGCAGTTTGTCGACAGCATCCATAATGGTATTGAGAGCTGTCGTATAACCTATCGTAAGGTCGGTGCCAGCGAGGTCGTTATCGATGGTCGCTGGGATGCCTACGGTTGGGAGGTTGTGCTCATTGGCGAGGAGTCGCGCACCAGTGAGTGAGCCGTCACCACCGATGACAACGAGTCCATCTATCTCATTTTCCTGAATGACTTCGTAGGCGCGAGCACGTCCCTCGGGAGTCTCGAACTCATGGCTTCGGGCTGTCTTGAGGATCGTACCTCCACGCTGTATGATGTTGCTTACGTTCTCGACGGTAAGCTCTATGACATTGTTTTCGATAAGTCCTGTATAGCCTTTGATGATGCCACATACAGAGATACCGTGGTATAGAGAGGCTCTGGCGACGGCACGTATAGCGGCATTCATGCCTGGGGCATCACCGCCCGATGTGAGTACGCCAATTCGTTTGATGCGATTCATGCTCAAGTGTTAGTTAGATAGTTATCTATGCTACAAAGGTAGTACTTTTACCTCAAGTGTGGAGCTAGAGCGATGCGAGCAAACCATTGTCCGCAAAGCTCAAGTAGTGGGAGCGCTCGCCGTCAGAGGTTACCGAGGCGTGGTAACGGCCGAGGATGAGGTGGTCGTTGAGACGTATGTTGCAGACGGAGGCTACCTGTTTGACCCGCTTGGTGAGGTCCATATCCTCGGCGCTGGGCTGTAGGTGGCCGGTGGGGTGATTGTGCGCTAGTATGATAGCCGAGGCGTAGTGCGTGATGGCGGGAGCCAAGATAAGTCGCAGATCGGCTACAGCGTGGCTGACTCCTCCTGAGGAGACCAATTCGTCCTTGATGACTCGCCCTGAGGCATCTAGGTAGAGGCACCTTAGCTCCTCATGGTCTAAGCTCTCTAGATGACGTCTTAAGACGCGATAAGCGTCTAGGCTACAGGTGATCGGTGTGCGCCGAGGCGGTGGCGTGTCTCGTAGTCTGCGTCCCAGCTCGATGGCTGCGAGTATGGTACAGGCGCGTGCATCACCTAGTCCAGCAAATCGCTTTTTCTTCTCTCCTGGTTCGCAACCTGTGAGGTAGGCATGGTCTATCTCTAGGAGCTGACCTAAGTCGTTATCTAGACCAGTCATGATCTGCTTCGCTAGGTCTAGAGCTGAGTCCTTTTCTGTGCCAGAGTTGATGAAGATAGCCAGCAACTCAGCATCTGAGAGGTGCCGAGCTCCAAGTCTGAGGAGCTTTTCGCGAGGACGGTCCTCCTCGCTCCACTGCTTGATGGTGTTCTTAGTAGAGGTTTTGGCTAATGGCTTGGCTGGCTGAAGGGGTGAGTCTGCTTTCATCTAGGGGTCTGTGGCTGGGTGAGTAAGTCTTGCTGGATACGCTCTAGGAGGGGCTCCCAGGGAGTGGACAGGTCAAGCGGAGCGAACTCGTGATGGCGTCGCTGCCAGGTGAGCTGCTTACGGGCAAAGTGGCGACTATTGCGCTGTATGAGTCGTATCGCCTCTGCTAGATCGTACTGCCCATCGAAATGTGCAAAGAGCTCTTTGTATCCTACCGTATTGAGCGCATTGAGCTGACGATGAGGGTAGAGCGCCTTAGCTTCCTCGACCAAGCCCTCCTCAATCATCATCTCCACGCGCTGGTTGATGCGTTGGTAGAGCTCCTCACGGGGGCGAGTCAGGGCATAGGTGAGCAGACGGAAGGGGCGGTCGGCATCTTCGCCTGAGTGATAAGAGGAGAGTGGCGAACCGCTGCTGAGGTACACCTCTAGCGCATGCATCACACGACGATGATTGCAATGGTCTACCTTATTATAGTACAGCGGATCAACGAGCTGTAGCTCCGCAAGGATGCCTGCCAGCCCCTCTCTCTGATAGCGCTCGTGAAGCTGCGCACGTACCTCTAGATCAACAGGGGGGATGTCGTCTATACCACTACAAATAGCGTCAATGTAGAGCATTGACCCTCCACAAAGGATGACGACGGGATGCTCCCGAAAGAGTTGCTCTAGGAGCTTCATCACCTCTAGCTCATAGCGCCCAGCACTATACGGCTCAGTGATCTCATGGGTCGCTACGAAGTAATGAGGAGCTAGTCGTCGCTCCTCTTCCGTGGGGGTGGCGGTGCCGATCGGCATGCCACGGTATATCTGCCGAGAGTCTGCCGAGAGGATCGGTAAGGGCTGGGCGGTGGAGCCTAGATGACGAGCCAGTGCTATAGCAAAGGAGGTCTTGCCTACGCCTGTAGCTCCTGTGAGTACGATCAGTGTAGGGGAGACCTCCTTCAGTTTGCCCGTGCAGCAGCTCATCGGAGAGGATGCTAGCGCTTACTCTTCATCTACGATGCTAAAGCCATCGCTGGAGAGCTCGTCAGCATTAAAGAGCTCCTCGCCAAAGGCTTCGTCCATCATCCCTAGAGGAACATCGCTAGAGAGTGCGTCACCGCCTAGAAGATTGCCGACAAACTCCTCAGGGTTCGTCTGCCGAGGCTTCTTACCCTCTAGAGAGATGATCTGGGGGCTGGACAATGAGCCACTGTGTATCTTGACTAACTGAAGGCGTAGATAGCGATCCTCAAAGAGATCGAAGAGATAACGCATCCGCGCTCCTGTCTCGTCAAGCAGATCCTCTAGGCTAGAGCTTTCAATATCATATTGGTTGCCTGCGTCGGTCTCAAAGAAGTCGCTAGAGGCTACCTGTCCGATCTCTTCCCAGCGATCGTCGCAGAGATAAAACATACCGATTGATGCTGGGTCAAAGTCTAAGGTGTCTATTAGCAGATCCATGAGCTGAGCAAAGGCGGCGTCAGCTTGTATCTCAAAGTCTAGAGCGAAGGTCTCCTCAGCCTCAGAGGTTACGTGATAGTGATGTATCATAAATGGTTTCGTGCCGTGTGAACTAAATGAATATGCAGGGCTAACTCTTACGTACTAGGTTGAAAAACTCCTCACGAGTCTTCGACTCTTTGAAGGCTCCCGTGAAGTCGCTCGTCGTAGTGAACGAGTTTTGCTTCTGTACGCCACGCATCTGCATACACATATGCTGTGCCTCGATGACGACGATGACGCCTAGTGGTGAGAGCGCCTGCTGGATGCAGTCTTTGATCTGTGTGGTCAGTCGCTCCTGCACCTGTAGACGGCGAGCGAAAACATCAACGATGCGAGGTATCTTGCTAAGCCCCGTGATATACTTGTTGGGGATGTAGCCTACGTGTACCTTGCCAAAGAAAGGCAACATATGATGCTCGCAGAGAGAGTAAAAGTCTATATCCCGTACGATGACCATCTGCTGGTAATCCTCTCTAAAAGTGGCGGCACGTAGGATCGCTAAGGGATCCTCTTGGTAGCCCTTAGTGAGGAAGTGGAGTGCCTTGGATACTCGCTCGGGAGTCTTGAGTAGCCCTTCACGGGTGGGGTCTTCGCCTAGCTCTGTGAGGAGCTCCTTGACGTGACCTTTCATCCGCTCTAGTTGTGGCTCAGGGAGAAAGTCGCTGACCACGTAGTTCTGATTAGTGTGTAATATCTGCTGGGGCTCTTCCATGTATGTAAGATGGTTTTCAGGAAAAAGAGTTTAATGATAAGTCGATGGATGATACAGATGTGCGTAGAGCTTAGCGTATACGTACTTTCTCTCGGACGATGTAGGCTTCTCGCATAAGTTGTGGATGGGCGGCACGCAAAGCGTTGAGTTGCTGCTGAGCCTCTTGTCGCGAACTGTAGTCGCCGACCGATAGACGCCAAAAGGGGGCGCTATAAGTGACATAAGTAGATAGCTCAGGCGCTGCACCCCTTACTCGGCTAGCTAAGCGGTAGGCCTCCTGCTTAGCGCCACGCATATTGCTCGTGTAGACCTGTATGCGATACCCCGTGTGGACGCTTGACCTTGCGGTATGAAAGGTCGTCTTGCCTACGAGATTGCGCAACCAGTTAGGCTGCGTGATAGTCACGTTGCCTCCACTGCTTTGAGTAGTTATCTGGGTGAAGATGTCCTGCTCCTGAGTGCGCTCCTGAGCTACAAGCGAGCTAGAGAGTACGGTCACACTCAAGAGTAGGACGAGTGAATGCCTGATAGGCGCTAGAAGCCTCATTTATTTGCTGTGATAATGGGTAAGAATGTATCGGCTTTGAGAGCAGCCCCTCCAATGAGTCCGCCATCGACGTCGGGTTGTGAGAAGAGCGCCTCAGCATTTGAAGCCTTGCAGCTACCACCGTAGAGGATCGTGGTGAGGTCTGCTAGCTTCTTGTCAAAGAGCGATGCCACCGTCTGGCGAATGTGCTGGTGCATCTCTTGTGCTTGTTCAGGCGTTGCCGTTAGGCCAGTGCCGATAGCCCATACAGGCTCGTAAGCCAAGACAATCTGCGCCATCTGCTCGTGTGAGAGATGTCCTAGGGAACCACGTAGCTGCTCATCGACCACCTCGAAGTAGCGGTTTGCCTCACGCTCTGCCTGCTGCTCGCCAACGCAGAAGATGACCTTGAGCCCATGAGCGAGAGCCTGATCAACCTTCTGAGCCAGTAGCTCAGCGCTCTCCTTGTGATAAGCACGGCGCTCGCTATGCCCGATGATGACGTAGGTGCAACCACAGGAGCGTATCATCTCAGCGGACACCTCGCCAGTGTAAGCACCAGCCTCGTGTGCTGAGCAGTCCTGTGCAGCATACTCTATGCTACTCCCTGCGAGCAGTCCCTTCATCGCTCCCAGGTGAATGTAAGGAGGAGCCAAGATTACCTTACAGGGGTTGCTGAGCTTAGCCACCTGCTCTTTGATTTCTGTGATGAGTTGGAGCCCCGCGTCGAGGGTCATATTCATCTTCCAGTTTCCAGCTACGATGAGTGTTCTCTTGTCCATGATATTGTTGTGTTGGTTATTTAGTCTTAATCTGATACTCGGAGTACTTAGCCTTGTCCTCCCACTGTACGCTTTGGATTAGCATAACAAGGCAAAAGATAATCCAGGCAATGAGGAGCCCCCAACGCTCTATGTGTAGTCCAGCGTGAGGTGCTTGTCGTAGTAAGGCGGAGAGCTTTTCGTAATCCTGATCTGTGTACTTGTCGGGCAAGTCTCGAGCAGCTCTCTTGTCCAGGATGACACCGTCAGAGACCAGTATGACAGAGGGCTGAGCCCGAGCCATCGTCTTGATCGTCGTCCCATCGCAAAAGTAGAGTGGATAGGCGGCAGCTGTCTTATTGCGCCAGCGTCCACGCTCCTCGGGCGTACTGCCAGAGATGCCGTACATAGCGACGCCGACAGACTCAGCCCACTCGTAGAGTGCATTGAGCTTGCGTCCCATCTGTATGGGTATCGTCTCCCAGTTTGGCGTTATGACCCATATCTGCGGACTCTCATTGAGTAGCATCGTCTGAGTCACATCTCGCTCTGTCGCTTGCTGAGAGCTTCCTCCCGCATAGATCGCAAAGTCCATAACAGGAGGCTTGTAGCCCTCCTTGATGACTCGCTCCTGGCGGTCTATGTAAGTCCAAGTGGAGTCGGGGAGCTCCTCCATATTAAATGTCTCTCGTAGTCCATTCTTCTCATAGATAAAGAGGTACTCGATCTCCTCCTGAGGCGCATTCTCAGGGATCATTGTCAGCTCTCGTAGCGAGGTGCCGATCTTATAGGGGCGAAAGTCAATGAGTGGCAGATGCCTTAGGTTACCTCCCACGAAAAGCCCCCAGCCCAATAGAAGTAAAACCGTAGCTACGGAGCCAGTGATACCGCGGAAAGGACGGCTCGCCTTGTGGTAGGTGAGCAGGTAAACTATCGTGACAGCCATGAAGAAGACATTCTTGCCAAAGGTCTCCCAATTGGTCAGCTTGAGCGCATCGCCAAAGCAACCGCAATCGCTGATAGGGTTAAAGAGCGCTAGGTAAAGTGTCACCAGCGTCATCACGCCCATGAAGAGAGTCGTACCCCAGGCTGTGATCCTCCTCCAAAGTCCCATCAAGAGAAAGCCGCCGAGGAGAAACTCAAAGGAGCAGAGTGCCACCGAGAGGGCGGGAGCCATAGCTCTCATGCTCCCCAGACCCATCACTCTGAGGTACTCCTCTATCTTGATCGCACCTCCCATAGGGTCTACCCCCTTGACAAATCCCGAGAAGAGTAGCAGTGCTGCTAGTAGGATGCGGGAGAGCTCGGATAGGATGTATTGGACTCGTTGACGGCTCATAGGATTATCTGTAAATGTGGTGTACGCTATGCCTGATCAAAGCGCAACTTGATGAGTGCAAAGATAGAGTAGTTTATCATATCCTGATAGTTAGCCGCTATGCCCTCACTCACAAGCGTCTTGCCTGCGAGATCTTCGATCTCCTTGGTGCGAAATATCTTCGTCAGTATGATGTCTGTTATGGAGCTAATGCGCATCTTGCGCCACGCCTCATCGTAGTCGTGGTTCTTGTTGACCATCAACTGGTAAGTCTCCTTGATGAGTTGGTCGTATAGCTCCAGTGCCTCTTCGGGCGATAAGTCAGGCTTGTCGCTCGGAGTGCGCTCTAGCTGTATGAGACCGATGATGCCATAGTTGACGATGCCGATGTACTCGTTGTCTACGTCCTCATCGACACGCTGCTCCGCCTTCGTCTCTAGGGAGCGTATGCGTAGCGCCTTGATCATGATCTGATCCGTGAGTGAGGAGGGGCGCAGGATACGCCAGGAAGCTCCGTAGTCGTGTAGCTTCTGGGCAAAAAGCGTCCTACACTCTGCGACCACTTTATGATACTGTTGCTCTGTATTCATAGACTCTAAAGCTTTAGGGTGCGTGTGGCTAATCGTTGAGCGCTAGGTCCAGCACCTCCTTGATTGTCTCTACATAGGAGAAGGTTAAGCCCTCAATGTATATAGGCTTGATGTCTAAGATGTCCTTCTCATTCTCTTTGCTCAGGATGAGCGTCTTGACGCCAGCCCGCTTGGCTGCTAAGATCTTCTCCTTGATACCACCCACGGGGAGGACACGCCCTGTGAGCGTTATCTCACCACTCATGGCGATGCGTGGCTTGACCGTGCGCCTAGTCAAAGTCGAGACGAGCGAAGTCGCCATCGTGATACCAGCACTCGGACCATCCTTCGGAATAGCCCCCTCGGGGACATGTAGATGTATCTCCAGCTTGTCAAAGGTGCTCTCAGGTATCTCCAGCTCCTCGCAGTGAGCCTTGATATAGTCTAGAGCGATGACGGCGCTCTCTTTCATCACATCTCCTAGATTGCCCGTGAGAGTCACTTTGCCCTCCCTGCCTCGATGCGTAGAGCTCTCGATGAAAAGGATTTCTCCACCTACCTCAGTCCAGGCTAGACCCGTGACGATGCCTGGCATGCCAAAGTCTTGCCATATGTCTCGTGTGTAGGGTGGCGTGCGAAGGTCTTGCTGTATGATCTCAGGAGTGATCTGTACGCTGTACTTCTGTCCCATAGCGACACGCTTAGCCTGCTTGCGCATGAGCGCTGCGAGGTTCTTCTGTAGCGATCTCACGCCACTCTCTCGTGTATAGCCCTCGATGAGATAGGTCAGAGCGTCGGTGTCTATAGCAAACTGGTCGCTCGTCAGTCCGTGCGCCTCCAGCTCCTTGGGTACGAGATGACGATGAGCTATCTCGACCTTCTCCTCCAGTAGATAGCCCGAGACCTGTATCAGCTCCATACGGTCGAGGAGCGGACGCGAGATGGTGCTGAGCGTATTCGCCGTAGCGATGAAGAGCACCTTGCTCAGGTCATAGTCTACGTCTAGGTAGTTATCGTGGAAGGCCACATTCTGCTCTGGGTCTAGCACCTCTAGGAGTGCTGCTGCGGGGTCGCCCTTGTAGTCTGACGAGATCTTGTCTATCTCATCTAGTACGAAGACTGGATTGCTCGTCCCCGCCTTCTTGATGCTGTCTATGATACGTCCGCACATTGCTCCGATGTAGGTGCGTCGGTGTCCGCGTATCTCCGCCTCGTCGTGCAGACCTCCGAGGGAGATGCGCACATACTTACGTCCGAGGCTCTCGGCGATGCTCTTGCCCAGTGAAGTCTTACCCACACCTGGAGGACCGTAGAGACAGAGTATCGGGGACTTGAGGTCGTTCTTGAGCTTGATGACGGCTAGATGCTCTAGGATACGCTCCTTGACACGCTCTAGGCCGAAGTGGTCACGGTTTAGTATCTCCTCCGCATGCTTGAGGTCAAACTGATCCTGACTATACTCCTGCCACGGCAGGTCAAGCATCAGGCGCAGGTACTGTAGCTGTATCGAGTACTCGGGAGCTTGCGTCGGGATGCGCTCTAGGTTGCCCAGCTCACGGTCGAAGGTCTTCTGCACCGCTTCGCTCCACTGCTTTTTCGTCGCTGCCTCACGTAGCTCTGCGATTGTTTGGTCGGCAAAGTCTCCCTCGCCCAGTTCCTCGCGGATGGTACGTATCTGCTGCTCTAGAAAGTGCTTGCGCTGCATCTCGTCCATGTCCGACTGAGTCTGCTTGACGATCTTCTCATTGATCTGTACGAGCTCGCTCGTCTGGCGCACATAGCTGATCAGTTCCATGACCAGTTCCGTCGTATCGGCGATCTTCAGCAGCTCTAGCTTAGCTCGATAGACTAGTGAGAGATAAGCCGCAGTAAAGTTGATAAGGAAGGGGAGATTATTCTTAGCATGGAGTGCCTCAATAAAGTCCTCAGCACCCTCCATGTGTCGTATTTTGACCAGCTCGACCAGCTCGTAGCGTAGCTTATTGAATGCAACAAAAAGCTCCGGGTCATTTGTCAGACAATTCTCCGTATTGGGTAGTAATCGTGGTGACTCGACCCGGCAGCGCAGGTAGGGATTCGTCTGCGTATAGTTGCTGGTGTGGACACGTATGACGCCTCGTATGATCGCTACGACATTGTCTGGCGAGGGGTGGATCATATCCTCGACGATACAGAGTACGCCTACCTTGGCGAGCGAGCTGGGTGTGATGGGGGTATCGGGGTCTGATCCGATGTAAGTCGTGGCAACGATGTATTGCCCCTTAGACATGGCATTGCTCACGGCATCTATCTGCTTGTCCTCAGTCAGCATGACTGCCTGCAAGACACAGGGAAAGAGGACAGCGTTGAAGACGGGTAGTACGGGAAAGGTACTATGAAAGAGTACCTTAAAAGCGTCATGCTCATCGTCAAGTATCTCATCTTCATCTATAACGTTCGGCAAGGGAATGACCATGCCCCCTGAGCCAACGTTGGGCAATGCGGTCTCCACAAAGTCGTAATTGTCTTCTTTCATATGAGCGATATTAGCTATCTATTGCGTAAATCTGCTTGTAACGTTTGCAAATATACCACATTTATCCGAGTAGACGTGGGAAGGAAAGCGACCAGAGCTACCTCACGGTGCCTATAAATAGCAATCTCCACGGAGGAATAGACAGATAGCTCCGTGGAAAGTGGATATTCTCCACGGAGGCGCGAAATAAAAGTTCGGAAGAATGAAATGAAACTTCGGAAGAATGAAATGAAAGTTCCGAAGAATTT
>NZ_CAMYEZ010000010.1 GCF_947254915.1 uncultured Porphyromonas sp.
TATCTAGGACCACACCTACGAGGATCAGCAGTGATGTACCTCCAAAGAACTGTGCAAATGCCGAACTTATACCTAGAATCTGAGCAAAGGCTGGCATGATAGCAACCAGTGCGAGGAAGAATGCTCCTGGCAGTGTGATACGATCCATGATACCGTCGAGGTAGTCTCGCGTGCTACGTCCAGGCTTGACACCTGGGATGAATCCATTGTTGCGCTTGAGGTCATCGGTCATCTGTGTGGGGTTGATCGTAATCGCCGTATAGAAGTAGGTGAAAAGGATGATCAACGTAGCAAAGATGAAGTTGTACCAAAAGCTAGTATTGTCAGACAATACCTGGATAAAACGCGAGGGCGTACCATCCCCTCCAGTGAAGTAGCTAGCGAGTGAGATGGGGATAAACATAATCGCTTGAGCGAAGATGATAGGCATCACGTTGGCAGCATTCACCTTGAGAGGTATATACTGACGTGCACCACCATACTGCTTATTCCCCACTACACGCTTAGCGTACTGCACTGGGACTTTGCGCGTTCCCTGTACCAGTAGGATAGCTCCTGCAGTAACGAACAGTAGGAATACAATCTCAGCAAGGAATGCTACAAGTCCTCCCGAAGCACTGATGAGACGATAATTAAACTCGGCTATCAATGCGTGTGGCAGACGAGCGATAATACCTATAAGGATGATGAATGAGATACCATTGCCGACGCCCTTATCTGTAATGCGCTCACCTAGCCAAAGGACAAACATACTGCCCGCTGCTAGTATGACGGTAGCAAATACACGATACATAATGCCAGAAGGTAGCGATGCTCCAGCAGCACGTAGCTGCATATCAAGATTCAGCAGATAGGCTGGAGCCTGAATCAACAGAATCAGCACCGTCAGGTAACGTGTCCACTGATTAATCTTGCGTCGTCCACTCTCACCCTCACGCTGCATCTTCTGCATAGAGGGAATGATAATCGCCGCCAACTGCATAACGATACTTGCCGAGATGTAAGGCATAATACCCAGAGCAAATATCGAGGCGTTGGAGAAGGCTCCTCCCGAGAACATATTGAGCAGAGCCATCAGACCTTCACTGGTTTGGCTGGCTAGATTGGTCAATGTATCGGGATTGACTCCAGGCAATACGACGAAGCTACCTAGTCGGTATATGACTACATACAGGATAGTGATGAGAATCCGCTTACGCAGATCCTCTATCTTCCATATATTCTTAATTGTATCTACTAACCGCATATCTGCTTATCTTATTGTAGTATCGATCCGCCCTGAGCTTCAATAAGCTCCTTGGCACGAGCTGAGTAAGCGTCTGCCTCGACCTGTATGGATCGTGTCAACTCGCCCTGAGCTAGAATCTTCACGGATTCATTGCGTGAGGCTAGCCCAGCTTCAACAAGCTTATCCTTAGTAATAACTACTGTCTCTGCTTGATTAGGGAAGAATTCAGTATTCTGTGCCAACTGCTCAAGAGCAGCTAGGTTCACAGGACGATACTCTATCCTATTGATATTATTGAAGCCAAACTTAGGTAAGCGACGCTGGATTGGCATCTGACCGCCCTCAAATCCGACTTTATGCTTGTATCCAGAGCGAGACTTGGCTCCCTTGTGTCCACGTGTAGACGTGCCACCACGGCCAGATCCCTGACCACGACCGATACGACGACGAGAGTGAACAGAGCCCTCGGCTGGTTTGAGTGTAGATAAGTCCATTGCTATTATCTGTCTATATTTTATTACTCTACGACCTGAACCAAGTGGTGTACTTTGGCCACCATACCCCTAATCTGAGGGGTATCCTCATGCTCTACAATCTGGTGCATCTTGCGAAGACCTAGACCATCGAGGGTGCGCTTCTGAGACTTGTTGCACCGTATACGACTACGGACTTGCTCAATTCTGATTTTTGCCATAATACTCTTTACTTGTCTAGGTGATTATCCTTTAAACACACGCTCTACAGAGATACCTCTGCTCTGAGCGACCATCAAGGGGCTACGTAGCTCAGCGAGTGCTGCGATGGTAGCCTTGACGAGATTGTGTGGATTCGTTGACCCCTGGCTCTTTGCCAAAACATCGGTAACGCCTACACTGTCTAGTACCGCACGCATAGCACCTCCTGCGATGACTCCCGAACCAGCAGAGGCTGGGCGCAGCAAGATGCGAGCACCACCGAAGCGACCGATCTGCTCGTGAGGAATGGTCCCGTTGTAGATAGGTACACGTATGAGATTCTTCTTAGCAGCCTCTACGCCCTTGGCGATGGCTGCGGGCACTTCGCTGGCACGCCCCATACCATAACCTACGATGCCATCCTCGTTACCGACGACAACAATCGCAGCAAAGGTAAAGGTGCGACCACCCTTTGTGACCTTAGTTACTCGATTGATAGCTACTAGGCGATCCTTAAGATCTAGATCATTGGTAGCTGTGACTCTATTTGTTGCTATTGCCATGATGTGCTCTATGATTTAGAATTTAAGACCTCCTGTACGAGCTGCATCTGCTAGCTCCTTGATACGACCGTGATAGAGGTACCCATTACGATCAAAAACCACCGTATCAATGCCAGCAGCAAGCGCTACTCGAGCTATCTCCTGTCCTACCTGAGCGGCCACCTCCTTCTTAGTACCAGAGGTCTCCATCTTGAGTGAGGAGGCACTTGCTAGAGTGCGTCCTTCTATATCGTCAATAACCTGTGCGTAAATCTGCTTATTGCTTCTGAATACAGACAGGCGTGGTCTTTGAGATGTACCACTTATCTTGCCACGCACACGTGTCTTGATGTGCTTTCTTCTTTGTGCTTTCTTGTTCATATGACTCTTTACTTAGATAGTGGATACGACTTACTTACCAGCCGTCTTACCAGACTTACGGCGTACCTCCTCACCGAGGAAGCGAACACCTTTACCCTTGTATGGCTCTGGCTTGCGGAATGAACGAATCTTAGCACAGACCTGTCCTAGGAGTTGCTTGTCGCAAGACTTAAGGATGATCTTCGGGGTCTGATTGCGCACCATCTCTGTCTCTAACTTAATCTCATTGGGGAGTACTAGATAGATAGCGTGCGTAAAACCTAGTGATAGCTCTAGGATCTGCCCCTGATTGGTAGCACGGTAACCGACACCGATTAATTCAAGTGTTTGGGTGAACTCTTCGTGTACACCCGTCACCATATTGTGGATTAGCTGACGGTAGAGACCGTGCAGAGAGCGCTCCTGGCGCTCGTCAGAGTGACGTGCGAGTGTGATCTCACCGTCCTGTATAGAGACCTCGATGCGAGGATCTATGTATTGCTTGAGCTCACCCTTGGGGCCCTTTACTGTTACATAGTGATCCTCCTGAGAGACGGTCACGCCCTGTGGTATAGCTATGGGTAGTTTACCTATTCTAGACATATTGCTTTGCTATAAGGAGGATTAATATACATAACATAGTACCTCACCACCGATCTTGAGCTCACGAGCCTCTTTGTCAGTCATGACACCGTGAGATGTAGATAGGATGGCGATACCTAGTCCATTGAGTACGCGAGGCATATCTTTGTAGCCTACATACTTACGTAAGCCTGGGCGTGAGACACGCTTGAGGCACTTGATTGCGTTGACCTTGTTAGAGAGGTCATACTTGAGGGCAACTTTGATGGTTCCTTTGCATCCCTCCTCCTCAAACATATAGTTGAGGATGTAGCCCTTGTCAAAAAGGATCTTGGTGATATCCTTCTTGATGTTGCTAGCTGGGATTTCTACCACACGGTGCCCCGCTTTGATTGCATTGCGCAATCGGGTGAGATAATCTGCTATTGGATCTGTCATTGTGTATTAAGATTAAATTGATCTGGAGGGTTCCTAACTTGCTTTAGACTCTTTACCTAACGTACTGTCTAGTCCTCTAGGTTACAGTACCCATTACAGGGATAAGTATACATTGAGGAGTTAGATATAGCAAGGCTGGGAGTTGTAAGAGATAGGCTACCCCAGACAATATTTAATTGATTCGCTGTCAATCATCGCCCCACGCTCTCACTCTAGAGAGTGCAAGCACTCCATACACTCCCTCTGGTGTGGAAGGGACATATGAGAGGACAATTCTAGGCAAAGATACAAATAGTCTAGATACTATGAAAACTTTCAGAGCTCATCAGGAGTATATCACACCTACAGTATAGACTGGGCATAATGCTCCAACTTGCTCTCCACATAGTATATCTGAGCCCTTGGAACGCTCTATAAACAATTTGTTTATGAGAACGGTTCCCGTCCTCGTATGTGGGTGTTGACGAAAGATTCTTTACCAGCTGGCCTTCTTCACCCCAGGGATAAGACCAGCAGAAGCCATCTCACGGAACTGGATACGACTGATGCCAAACTGTCTCATATAACCCTTGGGACGTCCCGTGATTTTGCAACGATTATGCAGACGCACAGAAGAGGAGTTGCGTGGAAGTGTCTGGAGCTTCTGCAGAGACTCATAGTCTCCAGCAGCCTTGAGCTCGGCACGACGCTTTGCATACTTCTGAACTAACTTCTGGCGCTTGACCTCACGGGCCTTCATTGATTCTTTTGCCATAGACCTATATGTATCTTACTTATTAGTAGTACGGAATGGAAGACCAAATCGCTTGAGTAGCTCAAAGCCCTCTTCATCAGTAGGAGCTGAGGTCACAAAAGTGATGTTCATCCCTAGTATTTTCGTGATACTATCAAGGTTAATCTCAGGGAAGATAATCTGCTCTGTGATTCCTAGAGTATAGTTACCACGACCATCCAGCTTAGAGTTTATACCCTTGAAGTCACGGATACGTGGGAGAGCAACACGGACGAGACGCTCTAGGAACTCGTACATACGGTCGCCACGCAGTGTAACCATAACACCAATAGGCATCTGCTTACGTAACTTAAAGTTGGATATATCCTTGCGTGAATGTGTTGCTACTGCCTTTTGTCCAGTGATCTGAGTGAGCTCATCAATAGCTACATCAATGATTTTCTTGTCACCTGTAGCGATGCCCAAGCCTTGATTGATGACGATCTTCTCTAGGCGGGGCACCTGCATACTACTCTTGTAGGCAAAGTGCTTCATCAGATCGGGAGCGATCTGCTCTTTGTATTGCTTCTTAAGATTTACTGTCAGTGCCATAGTTACTTAATTACTTCTCCTGACTGCTTAGCAAAGCGTACGAGCTTACCGTTGTCATCACGGCGACGTCCTATACGCGTTCCCTTGCCAGACTGAGGATCTAGCACATTCAGGTTAGATATATGTATTGGAGCCTCCATGCTGAGAATAGCTCCCTGGGGGTTCTGTGCATTGGGCTTGGTATGCTTAGATACCATATTGAGCCCCTCGACAATCGCACGCTGCTTCTTGACTAGAACCTTGAGGACGCGTCCTGTCTTGCCCTTGTCGTCACCAGCATTTACCATAACGATGTCGCCTTTCTTAATATGAAACTTGCTCATCTCTATTCTCTATATAAGTTAAAGGACCTCAGGAGCTAGAGACACGACCTTCATATTTACGGCACGTAGCTCACGAGCTACTGGACCGAAGATACGTGTACCACGTAGCTCGCCATTGGGGGTGAGTAGTACGCAGGCGTTGTCATCAAAGCGGATATAGGAGCCATCAGTACGACGAATCTCCTTTTTGGTCCTTACGATGAGAGCCTTGGCTACGGTACCCTTCTTCATATCACTGGAGGGGATGACGCTCTTGACGGTCACCACGATGATATCTCCGACCGAAGCATAGCGACGGCGTGTGCCACCGAGTACACGGATACAGAGTACCTCGCGAGCACCACTATTGTCTGCTACATTGAGTCTTGATTCTTGCTGTATCATAGTTTACTTCGCTCTTTCTATAATCTCGGTTAGTCTCCAGCGCTTCGTGCGACTCAGAGGGCGTGTCTCCATAATGCGGACACGGTCACCGATGTTCGTTTCATTTTTCTCGTCATGTGCATAGTACTTTTTAGTCTTGCTGACGAACTTACCATATATAGGGTGCTTCTCTTTGAAGCGTGAGGCTACGGTGATGGTCTTGTCCATCTTATTGCTGGTGACGATCCCGATGCGCTCTTTTCTATGATTTCTTTCCATGTGAATAATAGTCTATTCTGCAGGGTTAGTTATTTGTCTCTCGCTCTGCGAGGACAGTCTTGAGACGAGCGATCGTGCGACGCTGCTCTCTAAAAGCTGCAGGATTCTCAGCTGGAGAGACATAGTGATCTATCCTCTTCTGCTGGTAGGTAGCCTGCTCAGCCTCTATGCGCTCACGGATTTCGTCCGTTGTGAGCTCTTTGATTTCGCTTATCTGCATAGCTGTATAAGGTCTAGCGGATTAAACATTAGGATTAGCAGCATCGTAGTCTCGACGTACGACAAACTTTGTCGTGACTGGTAACTTCTGAGCAGCTAGACGTAGAGCCTCCTTGGCAACTTCGTAGGGTACGCCCTCTACTTCAAAGAGCATACGACCTGGGGTCACAGGAGCGACAAATCCCTCGGGATTACCTTTACCTTTACCCATTCGCACCTCAGCAGGCTTTGCTGTGATAGGCTTGTCGGGGAAGATGCGGCACCAGACCTGTCCTTGCCTCTGCATATAACGCGTTACTGCAATACGAGCAGCCTCTATCTGACGGCCTGTAATCCACTTACTCTCTAGGCTCTTGATACCAAAAGAACCAAATGCGAGCTGGTTGCCACGCTGTGCATTGCCCTTCATACGGCCCTTCTGTTGCCTTCTAAATTTAGTCTTCTTAGGTTGTAACATAGCTGTGGTCTTTGATTAGCGATTAGATCTATTGCGTCCTCCACGACGGAATCCCCCACGACGATCACCACGAGAGTCACCAGCTCGACGCCCTGCCTGACGGCGAGGCTGTGAGAGGTCAGGAGCTAGATCACGGCGCTCGTATACCTCACCGTTCATAATCCAGACCTTGACACCTATCATACCCACCTTGGTGAGCGCTCCAGTTTGAGCATAGTCAATATCAGCACGTAGTGTGTGTAGAGGAGTACGTCCCTCTTTGTATAGCTCGGAGCGAGCCATCTCAGCGTTGTTGAGACGACCTGAGAGTTGTATCTTGATACCCTCAGCACCAGCACGCATAGCATTTGCAATAGCCATCTTGACGGTACGTCTGTATGACATACGTCCTTCTAATTTACGAGCTATATCATTAGCCACGATGACAGCATCAACTTCAGGCTTGCGTACCTCGTAGATGTTGATTTGTATATTGTCTGCCTTTGTGACCTTCTTGAGTTCAGCCTTGAGGTTCTCTACGTTTTGACCACCCTTTCCGACGATCATACCAGGACGAGCGGTGCATATGGTTATAGTGATGACCTTGAGGGCACGCTCTATGACGATCCGGCTCACGAGAGCTCCTGACAGTCTAGTGTTTAGGTACTTTCTGATACGATCATCCTCTACTAGGGTATCACCATAGTTGCGACCACCATACCAGTTAGAGTCCCAACCACGTATGTAGCCGAGTCTGTTTGCTATTGGATTAATCTTCTGTCCCATATCAGTTACTTAGCTACGTTATTAACTATTTGGTCGACCCACACGGTGATGTGATTCGAACGCTTGCGGATTCTATAGCCACGGCCTTGTGGGGCTGGGCGTAGACGTTTGAGAGTGACACCCTCGTCTACATAAACCTTGGAGACGTAGAGCTCTCCTTCATCAGCCTTGCGACCGTTGAGTTGCTCCCAGTTAGAGACAGCACTACGTATGAGTTGCTCTACACGCTGAGCAGCTACACGGCGAGAGCTAAATCTTAGGGTTGCCATTGCACGCTCTACCTCCATGCCTCTTATATTGTCGACGACTAGACGCATCTTACGAGGAGATGTAGGCACATTGCGTAGCTTAGCTACAGCGGGCTGTGTCACCGTCTCCTGAGCGGTCGTCTCTATTGTATCTTGATTATTGGCACTCATGTGTGATAATTACTTTGATTCGATTTATTACAGGGGTGCTTAACTAGCGATTACCAGAGTGACCACGGAAGGTACGCGTAGGAGCGAACTCTCCGAGCTTGTGACCCACCATATTCTCTGTAATAAATACAGGTATAAAACTCTTGCCATTGTGTACGGCGATCGTATGTCCCACGAAGTCTGGAGAAATCATTGAGGCGCGAGACCAAGTCTTGATGACTGACTTCTTGCCACTTTCATTCATAGCCAAAACTTTCTTTTCGAGCTTAACGCTGATAAATGGCCCTTTCTTAAGTGAACGACTCATGTGTTTAGTTCTTGCTTAAATGATACAATGATTACTTCTTACGCTTGGCTCTCTCGATGATGTACTTAGATGAGTGCTTCTTAGGAGCTCTCGTCTTAAGACCCTTAGAGTATAGACCCGTACGTGAGCGTGGGTGTCCTCCTGAGGCACGACCCTCACCACCACCCATTGGGTGATCAACAGGGTTCATAGCGACACCACGTACTCGTGGTCTGCGACCTAGCCAGCGTGTACGGCCAGCCTTGCCCGATCTCTCAAGTGCGTGGTCGGAGTTACCGACACTACCTATCGTAGCTTTGCATGCGGCGAGGATACGGCGAGTCTCTCCACTAGGCATACGTAGTACGACATAATTATCTTCACGAGCTACCAGCTGTGCGAAGGCACCAGCACTACGCACCAGCTTACCACCCTGACCAGGGCGTAGCTCTACGTTGTGCACGATCATACCGACAGGTACCTTAGCTAGTGGTAGTGCGTTACCTACCTCAGGTGTTGCGTTGTCACCTGACATCACTTGCTGGCCTACAGTCAGTCCGTTAGGAGCGATGATATAGCTCTTAGCTCCATCGGCATAGTATAGGAGTGCGATGCGAGATGATCTGTTTGGATCATACTCGATACTCTTGACTGTAGCGGGGATGCCATCCTTCGTTCTCTTGAAGTCGATGAGACGATACTTACGCTTATGACCACCGCCTACGTTGCGTATGGTCATCTTACCAGTATTGTTACGACCACCCGATTTACGAGCTCCAACTACAAGAGACTTTTCTGGTGCACTGGCAGTGATGGCGTCAAATGCACCAATAGTTTTGTGTCTTTGCCCCGGCGTTGCGGGCTTTAGTTTACGGATTCCCATTGCTTATATATTGCTAAAGAAATCGATTGTATCCTCACCCTGGAGCGTGATGAAAGCCTTCTTGAAGGCTGGCTTACGACCCGTGATGACACCCGACTTGGTATAGCGGCTAGAGCGCTTACCATCGTAGCGACAGGTGTTGACACTATCGACCTTGACGTTGTACATCTTCTCAACAGCATTACGTATCTCAATCTTGTTGGCAGTAGGCGCTACTAGAAAAGCGTACCTCTGCTGATTGCTCTCAGTGATTGCTGTCATCTTCTCTGAGATTATTGGTTTGATTATGATTCCCATATCAATGCTCTACTACTGTGTTTTGACTTAAAACATCTCATTGACATGTGCTAGAGCATCCTCTGTGAAGACTATCTTGCGACAATCCAGCACACAATATGTATTGAGATCTTGAGCACGTATGATGCTGACACCAGGGATGTTGCGAGCACTCAGTGCTACGGCATCCTCAATCTGAGACACTACATAGAGTGTCTTCTGTCCATCTACGTTCAGAGCTTTTGCCATACTCACGAAGGTCTTAGTCTTAGGAGCATCAAAGCTCAGCTGGTCCAGCACTAGGATTTCGTTATCCTGAGCCTTGTATGTGAGAGCACTGCGACGTGCTAGCTGACGCAGCTTCTTATTGAGCTTGAAGCTGTAGCTACGTGGACGTGGTCCGAAGACACGTGCACCACCGCGTAGGATGTTTGAGTTGATATCACCACGACGAGCGCCTCCCGTACCCTTCTGGCGGAATAGCTTGCGTGTGGAGCCACTCATCTCACTACGCTCCTTGGTTTTGTGCGTACCCTGGCGCTGGTTAGCTCGGTATTGCTTGACGGTTAGATAGATAGCGTGATCATTGGGCTCTATACCAAAGACGGAGCTCTCCAAGGCTATCTTACGTCCCGTATCTTCACCTTGTATATTGTAGATTGATAGTTCCATTACTTCTCTATTGCTATGATTGAACCCTTAGCCCCTGGCACGCTACCCTTGAGTACGAGTATATTGTGCTCAGGCATTACTTTGATCACCTCAAGGTTTTGTACTGTGACGCGCTTATTGCCCATCTGTCCAGCCATACGTGTACCCTTGAAGACCTTCGCAGGGTAAGAGCATGCACCGACAGCACCGGGAGCACGCAGACGGTCATCCTGACCGTGTGTTGACTGACCGACACCACCGAATCCGTGACGCTTGACTACACCTTGAAATCCCTTACCCTTGCTCGTCCCGTGTACGTCCACATAGTGCGTATCGTTGAAGAGCTCCACGGTGATCTCATCACCGAGTTTGTAATCCGATCCAAAGCCCATGAACTCGGCCAAGTGGCGCTTGTTAGTCACTCCGGCTGCCTTGAAGTGTCCCTGTAGTGGGCGTGTCGTATGCTTATCCTTAGCATCCTGAAAGCCCAGCTGGATCGCTTCATAACCATCACGGTCAGCAGTCTTTACTTGAGTCACTACACAAGGACCTACTTCGATGACAGTGCATGGCACATTGACGCCCTCGGCACTGAATACGGATGTCATTCCGATTTTCTTTCCTAATAATCCTGGCATTTCTGTAGTTGATTACTCTGGTTAATACTTAATTTCGATGTCTACGCCACTGGGCATCTCCAGCTTCATCAGCGCATCAATCGTAGGTGCTGAGGCGTTGTAGATGTCGATCAGACGCTTGTGAGCATTTAGCTCAAACTGCTCACGACTCTTCTTATTGACGAAGGTGGAGCGGTTCACCGTAAAAATACGCTTATGCGTGGGCAGTGGTATAGGACCACTGACCAGCGCATTAGTATTCTGTACGGCCGTGACGATCTTCTCGGCAGACTTGTCTACGAGCATATGGTCGTATGACCTCAGCTTGATTCTGATCTTTTGGCTCATTACTATATTGTGAGATTATTACTTTATCAAATCAACGCGACCATTGAGTTCCTCAAGGATCTTCTTAGCTATTGACGAGGAGACCTCTGCGTAGTGAGAGAAGCTCATCGTACTGGAGGCACGACCACTCGTGATTGTACGGAGAGCAGTTACATAGCCAAACATCTCGCTTAGGGGCACCTTAGCCTTGATAACTTGAGCGCCAGAGCGGTTGATCTCTGAGCCCTCAACCTGACCACGACGCTTGTTAAGGTCACCGATCACGTCACCCATATTCTCCTCAGGTGTTACCACCTCAAGTTGCATAATAGGCTCCATAAGGACGGGGCTAGCCTTTTCAGAAGCCTCCTTAAAGGCCATCATAGCTGCCACCTCAAAGGATAGCTGATCCGAGTCTACGGGGTGGAAAGATCCATCTACCAGTGTCACCTTGAGACTATCTAGAGGATAACCAGCGAGGACACCACTCTTCATAGCCTTCTCAAAGCCCTTCTGGACTGAGGGGATAAACTCTTTCGGGATGTTACCACCCTTGACCTCGTCAACAAACTGTAGAGCTCCGTCAAAGTCCTCGTCTGCAGGACCAAACTTGATGATGATGTCAGCGAACTTACCACGTCCACCTGACTGCTTCTTGTACACCTCACGCAGGTCTACAGTCTGAGTGACAGCCTCCTTGTAAGCCACCTGAGGCTTACCCTGGTTACACTCGACCTTGAACTCACGCTTCAGACGGTCTATAATGATATCAAGGTGTAGCTCACCCATACCGCTGATGACGGTCTGACCCGTCTCCTCATTGGTCTTGACAACAAACGTCGGATCCTCCTCAGCGAGCTTAGACAGCCCGACACCGAGACGATCCATATCCTTCTGCGTCTTAGGCTCTACAGCGATACCAATCACTGGATCGGGGAAGTCAATAGACTCCAGTACGAGCGGTGCATTCTCATCACAAAGCGTATCACCCGTACGAATATCCTTAAAGCCCACGCCAGCACCGATATCACCCGTACCGATAGACTCCATCGGGTTCTGATGATTTGAGTGCATCTGGAAGAGACGTGAGATGCGCTCCTTCTTGCCAGAGCGAGAGTTAAAGACGTAACTACCAGCGTCAATGTGACCACTATACACGCGGAAGAAGCAGAGACGACCTACGAAGGGGTCGGTAGCGATCTTGAAGGCGAGCGCACTCATAGGAGCATCGGGGTCGACCTCACGCACCTCCTCCTTGTCAGAGTCTATTGCATGACCTACCACCTCTGGCGTGTCTACAGGGCTAGGAAGATAAGCGCAGACAGCATCTAGGAGCGTCTGTACACCCTTATTCTTAAATGAGGAGCCACATAGCATCGGGAAGATCTCCATAGCTAGCGTAGCCTTGCGGATAGCTACACGGATCTCATCCTCAGTGATCGTAGAGGGATCTTCAAAGTATTTCTCCATGAGCGTCTCGTCAGTCTCTGCGAGCGTCTCTAGGAGCTTATCTCTCCACTCCTCAGCATCAGCACGGAGATTGTCGGGGATCTCGTCGATCTCATACTCGGCACCCATGGTCTCATCATGCCATATGATAGCCTTCATAGTGATCAGATCTATGACACCCTTGAAGGAGTCCTCCTCCCCTACTGGGATCTGGATAGGACAAGCCTTAGCTCCGAGCATCTCAACCATCTGGCGCTGTACCTCGTAGAAGTTTGCGCCCGAGCGGTCCATCTTATTGATATATGCGATACGTGGCACCTTATACTTATCAGCCTGACGCCATACAGTCTCGCTCTGAGGCTGTACACCACCCACTGCGCAAAAAGTAGCCACAGCACCATCTAGGACACGGAGTGAACGCTCCACCTCAACGGTGAAGTCAACGTGTCCCGGGGTGTCAATCAGATTGATCTTATACTTCTTATCACCATAGGTCCAGAAGGTCGTAGTTGCAGCAGAGGTGATCGTGATACCACGCTCCTGCTCCTGCTCCATCCAGTCCATCGTAGCGGCACCATCGTGCACCTCTCCGATCTTGTGTGTTAGTCCAGTGTAAAAGAGTATGCGCTCAGAGGTTGTCGTCTTACCAGCATCAATGTGTGCCATGATACCGATATTACGAGTTTGCTCAAGCTTAGAATGAATTGCAGACATAGATTCTTGGTTAGTGATGGATTAGAAGCGGAAGTGTGCGAAAGCACGGTTAGCCTCAGCCATACGGTGTACATCCTCCTTACGCTTGAAGGCACCACCCTGACTATTGTAGGCATCCATAATCTCTGCTGCCAGTTTGTCAGCCATCGTCTTACCACCACGCTTGCGAGCGAAGATGATTAGATTCTTCATAGAGATAGACTCCCTACGCTCTGGACGTATCTCTGTCGGCACTTGGAAGGTTGCTCCTCCGATACGACGAGACTTGACCTCCACGTGGGGGGTTACATTATCAAGAGCTGCCTTCCAGATCTCCAGGGCGCTCTTCTCCTCTTGCGACATCTTATCCTTGACGATGTCAAGAGCTCTGTAGAAGATGCTATATGCAAGACTCTTCTTGCCATCATACATGAGGTGATTCACAAACTTTGTGACCTGACGATCTCCAAACACGGGATCGGGCAGTACCTGCCTCTTCTTAGGCTTAGCCTTTCTCATTATTTCGTGATATTATACTATTGTCTCGTCATCTTATTTGGGTTGCCATCATAATGATCTGTTGTCTTCAACGCCCCCTCTGGAGCATTTACTCAACCTATCCTTGATCTCTCAAGGACTAGCTCATCCAAATAGAACCACGAGAACAAGTGTGGTTACTTGATTTAGATTGCACTCCCTATGCAAGACATGCAGGACTCTAGAGAACTAGCATACACTGCGACCAGGAGCGTCGATAGATATTTCTGTGGGAGAGGTACTCGCTGATGTACCTATATTATAGTGTACTCACCCGCTAAGGGTAGTAGTCGGCTAAGGGGGACAGTAGACCATCCAGCACCTCGCCACGGCATCTCAATCTAGGCGACTAGTTTACTTCGCCTTAGGACGCTTAGCTCCATACTTAGAGCGACGCTGGCGACGACCGTCGACACCAGCCGTATCGAGTGCGCCACGCACAATATGGTAGCGTACACCAGGCAGATCCTTAACACGACCGCCACGCACCAATACGATACTATGCTCCTGAAGGTTGTGACCCTCACCAGGGATGTAGGCATTCACCTCCTTGCCATTAGTCAGACGCACACGAGCCACCTTACGCATAGCCGAGTTAGGCTTCTTAGGGGTGGTTGTGTAAACGCGGACACAGACGCCACGACGCTGTGGACATGAACCTAAGGCTGGAGACTTACCTTTTTCCTCAAAGGTCTCTCGTCCCTTTCTTACTAGCTGTTGGATAGTAGGCATTAACTTCTCGTTTACTTAATTCTTGATATACAATTATGATTCTCGTACTTCCCTACCGCAAGCCTGCGACAGCACGACAATGTGCACTTCACAACTAACTACAGTAGGCATAGCGGGGACAAAGGTACAATTTTTTTTTGACTCAGCAAACTTCTCCGCAGTTTCGTCAGGGGTGACGCATTATAGCGAACGAGTGCATCTACGTCTCTATGGCAGAAATCGGGAGGTTCATCCGTAGATATTTTGGATTATCCAACGAGGAAACGAAAAATTCTTCGAAACTTTCATTTCATTCTTCCGAAGTTTCATTTCATTCTTCCGAAGTTTTATTTCGTCCCTCTGTGGAGAATTTTCATTTTCTCGAGAGCTATTGGAAAATTCCTCGGGAGATATCGGACTTAGCGAAGATGTATGAGTATTGATAGCGCTATGAAGCCAGGTTCAATCCACATATACCCGAGTTGTTGTCAAGCGTAGTTAGTGGAGTCCCGATATATAATGCGTCAGCCCTGGCAGTTTCGTGATTCCGCACACATTCCAGTGTCAAGTGCACCCACGGCTCAAAACAACAGAATCCCCTAGAGGTGCCTATATGGTTCTCACCTCCAGGGGACTCTATATATTATATGTATCGCTACGTAGCGTGCTTACTTAGCAGGCTCTAGCTCTACCGTGAAGTGACGTAGCACCGGTAGCTCACGGGTGATGACGTAGCCACGTGTGATCGACTCACGACGGTCATAGACATTCTTGCAGGCAGCTGCGATGACGTCCATGTGATTGTTCGTGTAGGTACGACGTGGTATAGCGAGGCGGAGTAGCTCCAGCTTAGGATAGCGGTTCTCACCCGTCTTAGGATCGCGGTCTGCTAGGATAGAGCCGATCTCGACGCCACGGATGCCAGCCTCTAGGTAAAGTTCGATGCCGAGCGTCTGAGCGATAAACTCCTCCTTGGGAACGTGCGTCAGGATCTTCTTCGCATCAAGGAAGATCGCGTGTCCACCAGCGGGACGCTGATAGGGTACACCATACTCGTCCAGCTTGCTGCCAAGGTAAGCCACCTGACGGATGCGCGTGTCGAGCATGTCAAACTCGGTGTTCTCATCCAGACCGATAGCGAGCGCGTTCATATCACGGCCGTTCATACCGCCATAGGTGAGGAAGCCCTCATTCATCACAGCGTACATAGAGCACTTGTGATAGAGTTCCTCGTCACGCATAGCGAGGAAGCCACCCATATTGACCACAGCGTCCTTCTTGCTAGACATGGTCATGATGTCAGCGTAGCTAAGCATCTCACGGACTATCTCCTTGATTGACTTGTCAGCGTAGCCCTCCTCACGAGTCTTGATGAAGTAAGCATTCTCAGCAAAGCGAGCACCGTCGATCTGTAGCGGTATGCCGTACTTGTGGCACAGTTCGCTCGTCTCACGTACATTCTTCATAGAGACAGGCTGACCGCCAGCCGTGTTGTTGGTCACCGTCAGGACGCACATAGGGATCTGCTCCTTGGGGTACTTCTTAAAGCAATCCTCCAGCTTATTCAGATCCATCTCACCCTTGAAGGGTAGCTCCAGCTCCGTATTGCTTGCCGCATCGATCGTGCAGTCGACGGCTACAGCCTTGCGAAACTCGATGTGCCCCTTCGTCGTGTCGAAGTGTGAGTTGCCCGGTACGATATCGCCCTCCTTGAGCGTAGCCGAGTAAAGCACATTCTCAGCAGCACGACCCTGGTGTGTAGGGATTACGAGCGGGAAGGTGCAGATCTTCTCGACAGCATCCTTGAGGTTTTGGAAAGAGGAAGCACCCGCATAGCTCTCATCGCCGAGCATTATGCCAGCCCACTGACGGTCACTCATAGCGCCCGTACCGGAGTCCGTGAGGACATCGATAAAGACCTGTGATGACTTGAGGCTGAATAGGTTGTAGTGTGCTTGCTTAATCCACTGCTCACGCTGCTCGCGCGTGCTCTTGTGTATCGGCTCTACCATTTTAATGCGGTATGCCTCGGAAAAAGGTATCTCCATAGTAGTTCTATTAAATTATTGTGTTCTTTTACTGCCCCAAAGATACGGAAAAAGATATACCCAACACACTCATCGCTTGCCACCTCGGGTAGATTTACTACCTTTGCTTTGACTAAAAAGGATATTACGAATCACACAAAAGCATCTACAGATATGCAGATAGTAGACATCAAAGGACGCGAGATACTAGACTCGCGCGGCAATCCAACAGTGGAGGTAGAGGTCATCCTAGATAGCGGAGCCATGGGGCGTGCCGCTGTACCCAGTGGAGCCTCTACAGGGGAACATGAAGCACTCGAGCTACGTGACGGCGACAAGAGCCGTTACCTCGGCAAGGGCGTCCGCAAGGCGGTCGAAAACGTCAACGAGGTGATCGCTCCAGCTCTCTTCGGCATGAGCGCACTCGAGCAGCGTGAGATAGACCAGAAGATGATAGATCTAGATGGTACAGAGACCAAGAGTGTGCTCGGTGCTAACGCTATCCTAGGCGTCTCGCTAGCTGTCGCTAAGGCTGCTGCTGACGAACTAGCTATACCGCTCTACCGCTACATCGGTGGCGTCAACGCACACACGCTCCCCGTGCCTATGATGAACATCATCAACGGTGGTGCACATAGCGATGCTCCCATCGCTTTTCAGGAGTTTATGATCCGTCCCATCGGTGCCAAGAGCTTTAGCGAGGCGCTCCGCATGGGTGCCGAGACATTTCACGCACTCAAGAAGGTGCTCCACGATCGTGGACTCAGCACTGCCGTAGGTGACGAGGGTGGTTTCGCTCCTAAGCTCGATGGCGTAGAGGATGCGCTCAATAGCATCATCGAGGCGATCCATCAGGCTGGCTACAAGCCTGGTAGCGACATAACCATCGCTCTTGACTGCGCCGCTAGCGAGTTTTACCATGAGGGCGTCTACAACTACGCCAAGTTTGAGGGAGAGAAGGGTCAGCAGCGCACTCCCGCCGAGCAGGTCGCTTACCTAGAGACACTCGTCAGCAAGTACCCCATTGATAGCATCGAGGACGGTATGGACGAAAACGACTGGGAGGGCTGGCATATGCTCACCGAGAAGCTTGGCAATCGCATCCAGCTCGTCGGTGATGACCTCTTTGTGACCAACGTAGAGTACCTCAGCCGAGGCATCAAGGAGGGTTGCGCTAACTCCATCCTAATCAAGGTCAACCAGATTGGCTCGCTCACAGAGACACTTGATGCCATTGAGATGGCACATCGTCACGGCTTCACAGCGGTCGTATCGCACCGCTCAGGTGAGACCGAAGATACCACCATCGCTGACATCGCCGTAGCAACCAATGCGGGACAGATTAAGACCGGATCACTAAGCCGTACCGACCGCATCGCCAAGTACAACCAGCTACTACGCATTGAAGAGGAGCTCGACGCACGGGGCACATACGGATATAGCCGCCTACGCTAGGTAGACAGAGACTGCCGTCGGGCATCCTCGCTCCAAATACGACAGTAATCAAGCAACTAAATTTACACACCACGGAGGGAATTAATTTCCTCCGTGGTTGTTTTTATATTATTAGGCGAGAAACGGACAAACTCTTTCAAAGTTTCATTTTCCACCAAGCTCTCCGCAAATTTCTCCGGAGAAACCGTCCGTTGCATCAAAAGCAAGACGTGCAACGATTGTAGGGACGCCCCTCCGACTTGACACACCCGTGTGTCCTGCGGAGATGTGGCTTGCTCTTGATAGTTAAATCTACGGCTTGATGGTTGAATCTACGGCTGTTGAAAATTAGTCTTATCTTTGCTGTTGGGGGGGGAGGACCTTCCCTCCCAATACTACTAATCTAATACACCTATAACGAACCTATGAAAAGAACTCTATTTATGGCGCTACTGCTGACTTGCAGTGCTGCACTTTTTGCCTCTTGTGGACCGACGAAGAACTGGGACCTTAGTGAGCGGTGCTCAAAATTCCTCAATCAGCGTTACGCCAACGCACGCATCCTAGATGTGGACTACGACGATGGTATGGTTGAGGTGGAGATACGGCACGAAAAGAAGAATAAGGAGGTGCTCTTCACCAATTCCTGCGAGTGGGTCTCCACGAGCTGGGATGTCGCTCAGAGAAATGTACCCACCGTCGTCATGAAGGCGCTCCAGAAGAAGTATCCCAATGCACGCATTGACGATATTGACTTCATTGAGATGCCTCGTGGCTCTTACTATCGCTTTGAGATAGAGCGGAGAGGTCAGCAAGATGAATATGTCTACATCACGCCTCAGGGGGTGATCACCGAGGTACGCGTCTATCACAAGTAAATCCGCTAGCTAGCACATAGCCACAACGCACAAGGCGGACTAGACGGCAGTGTCTAGTCCGCCTTGATGTGTCATATCCGCCACTCGCCACGCTCGGATATCTACCCGAAAAGAGACTGTTGACTTTTGCAACAGTCTCAAATCACCATTTCCTCGGGAGGAATTTCTAAACCTCCACCGAGGAACAAAAAAACTCTTCCGAACTTTCATTCCTTTCTTCCGAACTTTCATTCCTTTCTTCCGAAGTTTCATTTCATTCTTCCGAAGTTTTATTTCCTGGCTCCCTGGAGAATTTTCGTTTGCTCCCTGGAGATTTCCGATTTCCTCGGTAGGCGAGACGTGTAACGGTTGTAGGGACGCACGATCTGTGCGTCCGTTCCCGTTAAAACCAACGTTCGCTGTAACCTTTGATACAACGGACGCCCTCCCACTAAACACTCCCGAGCGTCCCTACAAAGGGCTACACGTCCCGAGCGTCCCTACAACCGTTACTCGTCCGATCCCTCCGATCCCCTCTAAAAAGACTAGAGGCACTGGTACCCCCCCACGAGCACCAGTGCCTCTAGCTACTAATCTCTAACTTCTAATCTCTAATTTTCTAACCTCTAATCTCTAACTTCTAAAAACTCTATCTCACGACGAGCGTCGCACGGCGTGCGACACCGTCCGTGCCGACAGCCTCAACGACGTAGCTGCCTGACGAGAGGAGGATACGCTCGCTGTACTCCGTCAATCCAGGTAGCGACTGCGTGTAAACCGTGATACCGTCACCCTGTACGAGACGTAGGGATGACATCTCCTGTGCCGTGCGGACGGTCAGCATACCCTCGCTGTACTGCGCCTGTAGCTCATCTGTAGGCTCTGCTATCGGAGCAACCGACGTAAAGTCTCCGTCCACACGTAGCTCCAGACGCCCTTCACGATCATCGGGGAAGAGCTTGATCTGGCAACTCTTACCACCCGTCAGGTCATGCTCCAGGCCGCTCTTGTGGTCTATCAGACGAGCCGTCACGACATGTCCCATCACACTACCGGCGAGCGAGAGCGTCACGTCGATTGGTTCAGAGACCTGTGTAGCTAGCTGGTAGTGACCCGTAGCCGCATCGTCAGCATAGAGATCCTTATGGAGACCATCCGTAGAATCAATGATAGCGATCGAAGGATAGCTACCGTCACTGCTCAGGAGCATTTTGTCGACCGAGCCAGACTCGGAGCCATAAGCGACAAGCGCACGATCCTTGCCGAGGAGGCTCTGCAGCGTCAACGACAGGTAGCGCAGTGTCGTAGCTGTTGGGGCGACAGTGGCACTACGTAGGGGCTTCTTCTGTTGCGTCTGCGTACCTATAGGCACAATTAACTTCGGGAAGATTAGCTCCACCTTAGGTCCGACGCCATCCTTGGCCTTCACAACAAAAGCTGACAGAGGTGCCACATAGCGTCCATCTACACTAGGAGCTTCTGAATAAAAGGTTGTCACCTTGCCCGTTAGTCCGAGACGTGACTGTCCCGTCGGGTAGGAGGTTACCTTAGCACGCATCTGTCTAGCATAGGGCTGTAGGGTCGTCTTATTAGCCTCTAGGAATTCCTTTAGATCGATCGTCGACATAAAGGGATTGCCCACCATAACTTCTTGAGCAGGGGTGCCAAAGTCCACCTCCAGCTTATAGCCCTCCTTACCATCAGTGAGCTTAGGGATACGCTGCGTCTTCGGGTCCTCAAAGATAAAGCGATAAGCCACCTTGCTACGCTGAGCGTATGAATAGTAACCACGGAAGCGCTTTGTCTTGCCATCGAAGTACTGGAAGCGACTCTGCCCCGTGCTAGCATCATAAGTCTGATGATAGAAAGGCTTCGCTACGTCAGGTCTGTCGAAATATGGTAGCTCCAAGATACCACGGCGCTCCATGATAGCGCTCTTACCCTCTCGGCTCTTAAAGCCCTGCTCATCATTAGCTACGACTAGTCCGATGCTGTTATTGTTGCCCGCCATCGAGATAGACTGTAGTGGCGAGGGATCGTTGAAGGCGCTAGCGTCAAACGTTGCCACCGTACTACTGCCCGCAGGCACCGCCTTGAAACCAAGCTGATAAGTATAGGGCGAGGCACTGAAGCTGTAGTCGCCCGCATAGATATCGTAGAGCGGAGCCGCCAGCAGGTAGAGACTGTCACGCCTATAGAGACGGACATCGGAGGCAAAGTTCTCTTGAGATGTATAGATTCTCAAGTCACTTGCGTAGTCACCCTCGTTTCCAAAGGTAGCAGAGTTCCGCCCCGAGGCGTTTTTATTCACTCCAAAGTTGTAGCGTACCATGGCACGCTGATAGGTTAGCTGGGGGATGTCGTACACCTCAGCTCCTGAGTGGAAGGTGATATCAGCACAGGTTGGCTCGCCAAAGGTATCTCGGAGTGTCACGTCAGGAGATAAGTCTGGAGCGGGTGCCCATAAGCGCTTGTTTGTCTCATCTTGATATAGCGTCCTGACAATATGTACATGGGTGCAGGAGGACGGAACCGCCTGAGCTCGGTAGAACTGCCCCTCGTGCAGGAATAGCCAGTTGTCGGGGTTATTCCAGTCATAGGTCTCACGAGCTGCCAGTACACCTGGATCAACTTTTATCCCAGCGGGACCATTTGGTAGTGGCGACACGGCACTAGACACGCCCTTACCAGAAGGCATTTGTTGTGGTGTAGCTTGAGACTGTTTGGCAACTACAGGCAGCGTTGCTGACAATTCAACGTCTATATCTACATCTTCCCAAGGTGCCACTGAAGTCATCAGACCGACTATCTTTTCAGACTGCGGCATCCACCAGAGCTCGTCAGGAGATACGGGGATAATACCCGTCTGTGGCTGTAGCTCAATACACCTAGTTCCTTCAACGGTCAGCGTGTAGGTGTTATACTGCGCCTTACCGTTGACTACACGGGGAGCGGACACCTTGCGACGGATAGTACGACCCGTAGCTCTATCACCATCGTCAAAGGTCCACTTGTATGCACTGTCCGACACACCTAGATTAGTTGCCGTCAGGGTAACCACATCGCCAGGGCAATAAGGTCCCTTTGGAGAGACGGTCACCGAAATGCCCTCAGAGAGGTTCTCGAGCTTGACGGTAAACTTCTCCGTTTGCATCTTCTCTTCACCACATAGACTGGTTATAATCTCCAGCCTATACTCATTCTTGAGCTCACTACCCGACTGGTCAGAAAACTCCCAGCGAACCATCAGATCTTCGGGCAACTCCTCAATCTTTGAGCTCATAATGACCTTATCTCCATCTTTGAGTACCACGGTACCGACCTTGTTCGGGATATTGATGAGCTTAAACTCCATATAACCCGTCTTATTAGGGCAACGATATCCTACGTAGGTAGGACGTGCGTACGAGGGAGTCAGGCCCTCCCTTTTTATAGGCACATTAACATCGATGGTTGAGTCATCCCAAGGCCATGCCCACCAAGCATTCCACGAAAAGCCATCCTCACCCCAATCATCTTGGTCATTGGTTGGATCGTATCCAACAAGAGGTAACTTGTAATAACCTTTACCGACATTCCCTCTCTCCAGCTCTCCTTTGACAAACTGGTTGACACCAACGGAGTCTACCTTGTGAGCCCATTTGTTACAATCGTAGTCTATCCACTGCCAACTAGGTTTTGGATAGAAATAGCGGAAGTTAAGCGTGACTGGGAGGTCTACATTTTTGATAGGGATATAGAACTTGGTATGATCTAGCTGCTTACCCTCACGATCATAGGGGTAAAAGTAGAAACGCTTTGACTTACCTCCAGGAAGACCTGAGACTAGGAAGACAACGTTGCGAGGCTTACCAGTCTTCTTGTCTATACCATAGTCCAGACGACCATCAGCAAAGGGGTAGACGCGCACCTCATCACAAGAAGTTCGATCCACGACTGGGTTAATGAGCTCCGTGAGTTCAGGATTGAAATCTGGCTCACTCATATTCAGATTAATATAGAAGGACTCTCCAGGCTGACAGGGATGCTCAAACTTCAAGCGATAGACACCACGAGGCATCGGATGATTCTTCAAGTATTCATCCATCTTTGAATCGTGAGCAATGACACCTTTAAGAGCAGTTGGATTAGCAGAGTTATCTTCGTAAGGGTAGACTACGCGCTCTCCATTTTTGCCTACCTTATAGATAAATCTAAATGGGTAGAACTTCTCGGGCGTGCCCGTGCCACCAGGACCTGTGAAGGTGTTGGACATCTTGATCTTCTCTCCCAGTCCTATCATACCACCTCCATAAGGATTTTTTACGTTAGTCGGATTAGGGGTACGGAAATAGTAGCTCTCGCATGCACGGCGATAATCCTCATACCCCTCTGGAGCCTGAACGAGTGTAATCTCCATGCCAGCCATAGCGTTGAGAGACTGGCCATAGAAGGTGAAGAGATAGGTGTGATAGCCTGGGCTTAAATAGGCAATAAACCCAAGGTCTATCCTATCCGTCATCGGCTGAGGCAGGTGGGCGTAGATGCTAGAGAAGTCGTAGAGACGATTCTCTGTAGGCTTCTTATTCGTGGGGGCTAGGATGAGGCTAGGCTTAGGCGTGATGGGCTTGCCATAGAGGTCTGTTCCCTCTACCTCGACGTAGTAGCGCTTCGTCGGGTCATACCCAGCAAAAGTATATCGCTTGTCTACTAGTGTTGAGATGGATGACCCAAAATCCTCTGATATGTGTACGGGCTTAGTTCCAGGAGCTGGTTTGCTCTCGCCATCGGCTAGCTCATAATACTTAAATCGTAGTGTACAAAAGTTCCGCCCTTGGAACCATACGATCTGACCTATCGAACAGTCAGAGGTGTCTTCCGTCTCAAGAATCTGAAAGCGTCCGCCTCCAGACTCTCCTCCACCTACATAGTCTAAGTCCACTCGGACTGGAATGGTGATGTAGTCGTTACACCCCTCGTTGGGCCGCTTGAGGCGTATCAGCAAGGCTGCTGGAAGAGCCTTTTGCTCTTCAAGCTCTTGGAGTGACATAGACTGAGGTAACTTGTAGGAGAGATCAAGCTGAATACCATCCGGAGACTCACTAACATAAACTTCAGAAGGAGATCCCTTCTGGTCACTCCAAAGTAGAGAGCTGGCATCTAGAGTTCCATTCGTGAGCTTCTCATACTCTAGCTGGGTGACAATAGCCACCTCGTAGTTCTTAACGAAGGTAGAGGGGAAGGAGTCCGCATACTCAGGGAAGTATCTCTCTGAATCTCCTTGATAGCCCCTATTCATCTCCTTAAAGAGTTCGCGTAGTCCTAACTTTTCTTTATTAAAGTTCGCACTAAGCTCAACAATGTTTCCTGAGCAACCTCTACCGCTCATCTGTTTAATATCAAAGGGGATCTTGAGATCCGATGGCACCGTAGGCAGGTTGGTCGTAGGTCCATAGACGGCGAACGACTTGGCAGTAGTCTCTCGACAGTCACTCTCTAAGGTGTATTCGTAGGTACCTTGTGGTAGTGCCCCGCTATACTCAAAGTGGTAGAGCGTTGTGTCTCCCTTGACCTCCCGCTTAGTGGGTTGCATTGTCTTAGCACCCATAAAGGTGGCGGGTGCCTGCTTAATATTCAAGACGGGAGGTCTCTGCGTACCTCCTCGCGCTACGATATGAAAGCTACCGTACGGTCTACAAGGCAAGCGATAGGCATCAAACTTCACCTGGGTCTCTTCCAATGCTACATACTTGTTCTCAACCTCTACTTTCACAAAGTCTTGAAGCGTGGTTTCAATGACAGGATGATTGACTTTCTTCTTAGGAGTAATCCTAATATAGATCTTATAGTCTGCTCGTCCTGGCAGCTGCTCTAAGCGAAGAGCCCCTTTCACGCCCGGAGCCTCCTTGTAACCCTTGGTGTAGCTGTTACCCGTCTTATCCTTGACATCGTACTCTACCTTTTCTATCTGAGAAATATCTAGAGCAGTCCTTCCGAAAGCGGCGAGTAGACTAATCTCCATCGTACCCTCATTCTGACAATAAGAGGGGGTCGTCACTATTTCGAACTGGTAGTTCCAATCCAAATCGGCACCTTGAAATATCTTCTTCTGCGCAGAGAGCGCGGAGAGCGACAGAAGGAGGAGAAGGAGGGAGAGGGTGATGTATCTATATCGTTTCATAGCGTATGAGACATAGGTTGGATAAAGGGTATCTGCGTCAAGGCACGACTACTCAAAGTCTTGCTGCGTGATCTTGATCTGGTACCACGTATTGCGGATGACGGAGTAGGTGCTCACACCCGCATTGTTTGCTGCGAGCTGACCTTTCTCTTCCGAGGTACGATCATCAAATTTGTCTTTGATCGGGTGCCGGCCAATCTGATAGCCATTGCGGTGCTTGGGGTCCCACTCATTGACCTTGAAGGTGAGCCTGAGCTGCATCGCTGCCAGCTGGTCGGGCGTTTTCTCCGCTTCGACATTCGTCTGGCGGATGAACTCTGGGACGTAGATCGTCGTGTAGTAGTCGGAGCACCTAAGCTCGCCGATAGCGTGACCAGTGCTTGCGGTGCTAGCCATATTGCGCTGCACCTTGTTCTTGTCCCGCTCTATATAGTAGCAGTCCTGCCCTTTCTGAGGATCCCGATAGTAGTTGGAGCTGATGGGACTGTAGAGCGTTGTGGTCCACTGGTCCTTGTCGTAGTAGCGCGAGGCGAAGAGGGAGAAGTAGCGTGGCACGTTGTACAGTGCCATCTCAAAGTCGTCTATATAGTCTAAGACAAGCATCTGATCCGACTTGGGGTCGCCCAGCACTTTGTTGGCAATCATGTCGGGCATCGTGATGTCGACACGTGCTAGGACACGAGTCAAGCGCACGGGGTGACGCTCAGTAGGCGTGGCGAGGAAGCGGTACGGATCCCGCTCGGTGCCTTGGCCCAGCATCTGCTTGATCGCATCGAGAGAGACGTTGGGACAGATAGCGGTCATCGGGATCAGGTCATCCTCAGCACCACCCTCCGCTAGCTTAGGCATGAACTCCGGCTGCCAGGGGATCTTCGTCAGCTCGGGAAGGGTGTAGAGCTGTCCACGCTCGGTGACGCCCTGCAGGGCTGTCGTCAGGTTGTAAGTCTTCGAAGCCTCATTGGCAACGAAGTAGAAGTCAAAGCTCTTTATCTCTTTGGGAATCATCACGGGATAGCTCCAAGAGATGTTGTCGTCCGTTGGTTGGCGAAAGCCACCCAAGATTTGGTTGACCAAACACTTACCCGTAGCGTGGTCGAAGACGAGGACACGCACAGTCTTGATCATATCTTCCGCATTTTTGAGCTTCTTCTGGAGCTCAGGTAGAGGCACCTCTCCCTGACGGAAGGTAGACTGCGGGGCTAAGTTCATTGAGAGGTAGAAGTCACCGCTCTCCACTTCTGGTGGACAGGCGGAGGGGTCATCGTATACGCAACTGGTCAGACCTGTCAGGCCAGCCAGCAGGAGCATAGCGGAGAGCAGCCACGCAAGGATCGTGCGGGAGCCTCCTTGTATGCTATATCTATTGCACTTCATCATGGCCTTGCTACTCTATACTTACATTATATCTTATGGTCCTGCGAACGAATGAGCCAAGTATTGATCCATACGTTCACCGCTAGGAAAGTCTCTCGTGTGACTGGCTTACCATCGAAGGCGAAGATGATGACGTAGCGATCCTCACGATCGAGGAACTCTTGATCGGAGAGCTTGTTGTTCGCATAGAACTTCGTCTGTAGCAGTAGCGACAGCAGATCCACGTTGAGGAGTTCCTCACCCGTAGCGCGCTCGGTGATGATGAGTCGCTGCTTTTGGTTGGTCAGTAGGCGAAGGGTGTTGAGCTCCACAGCGATACCGCCCGTCCCCTTGAGCTGCTCAGCATAGTAAGGAGTGTAGGTGAGGACATCGTCATTGAGCACCTCGCCAGCGCCGTTGTAGCGACCGTTGGGTGCCGTGATGCGGAAGTCGTAGTTCTCGAGCTTGATGTTGGACTTACCACCCTCCGAGAGGTCCTGCATGACGAGGCGGATGCTGTTGGTCCACTTAGCCATCGGGACGACGATGAGCCGGCTCCCATCGCCTTGTATCTTAACCTCCTTGGAGACACCATAGAGTAGTGGTGGCAGCTCGGCGGCGATCCGCTTGTCCTCAGCTCTCGAGATCTGTACGAGTAGATCCTTCATGGTTGAGGTGCCGACCTGTAGCTTGCTCTCCTTATATAGGGTACCCATACGGTGACCGCAGAGAGCCATAATGGTGTAGTTGCCTGGGGCAAGCTGTAGCTCGAAGGTCTGCTTCTCCTCGTAAGGAACAGCCGCATTGACCATCTCCGAGACAAAGCGCCCCGCCTCGTCAAAGACGTAGAGATGCACATCCTCAGCCTCGCGATGCCAGCGATCTACGTACTGCATATTGTAATCGTAGCGTAGCTGCACACGGAGGGGGCAGGTGGAGAGATCCTCGTAGATGCACTTGTCGCAAGAGACGAAGCTCCAGCTCAGCAAGAGCATGACTCCTATATATAATAGTCTCGATCGAGATAGACTGTGTGAAACCATAGTGTCAATGTGGGGCTTTAGCCCTCTTTTATGTGAATAGTTCCTATGAGGGGAACATTCAACCCCTCATAGGATAGTATTGCTGTCGATGACGTGTAACCCGCTCAAACTGGTAACCCTTTGTAGGGACGCACGTTCTGTGCGTCCGTTGTGTCCAAGGTTACTGCGTTTAGTCTTTACGATGGGGAGCATTCGTCTCGTTTTGACGGGACGGACGCTCAGATCGAGCGTCCCTACAGCGGGTTACACGTCTCGCAGTTCGACAAGCAAAGTGTACTCAGGGATTATAGAGTGATATCCTGTGTACGAACGATCCAAGGATTGATCGTGATGTCGAAGGCAATGAATACCTTCGTTGGGTCATCGTTACCATCATCCTCAGGTACGACGGTAGGCTCACCTGGACGAGTGATCTCCTTAATGTTGACCTTGTAGATGTTGTTACGAACTACACCGTAGCGACCGTAACCCATCTCCTTGCTAGACTGGCTATTGGTGAAGTGACGGATTAGGTTCGTCTGGTAGAAGCAGATACCATCCTTGTATGCCTTGATGTCACCAAAGACGCCAGACTTTTCAACATCACCATTGTTATCAATCTTCAGAACCTGATCAGTGACAACAGCCTTCTTAAGAGCAGCCTTGAAACCAGCAGGAGTGCCATCGATGTCAATGATAGCATCCTTCGTGCCATCCTTGACGATAGCTACGTACTCCTTCATCTTAGCAGTCGTGATGGTAAAGCCCTTGTAGCTGTACCATGTAGCAGTAGCCGTAAAGGTCATACCATCATGATCTGCAGGCTTCCATGTACCGCTCAGAATGAATGAAGTGGTCTGATTGTGCTTCTGCTGATCAGCGTCCATCGTGTTCTCTAGACAGTACTCACCCTTGTCAGATGCGAAAGTAAGATCGTTCTTTAGAGTTAGCGTGTTGTCGCCTGTAAATGAATTGAAGTCAGCAGCTACGAAGCTCTGGTAGTTAGGATCCTTAGCATAGCGGTTGATGCGCGTGCTAGCGTCAGCAGCGGTCTCCATTTCAAAGTTGTCCATAGTAGTTACAACCTTACCAAACTGACGGAAGATAAAGGTCTTCTTGTTGGTCGTGTTGAGTTGCCACTTTGCATTGGTGAAGGTAACACCTTTAGGGAGCTTCATCTGAGCATCTTGATTTACGAACACCTTAGCGAGGATACGATCTACACTGACTGCTACAGGAGCACCCTCAGCAGCGTCCTGAGTCGCTTGGAGCTGTGTAGCTTTGACCTCTACAAGGCCACGATCGTTAGTCATTACGATGGCCTCTCCGTTTTGAGACAGCTCTTTTGGATCGGACTCGATAGCTAGCATAGCATCCGTAACAGACTTACCGACCTCAGTAGCAGCCGAGATCTTAGATGTTGGGTTGATGATGGCAAGCATCTGATATGCCTGCTTGACTACCTCCTTACCCTTAGTCGTGAACTTAGCAGCAGTAGCAGTACCTGAGATATCCCCAGTAGCGGGGTTACCACCAGTAGCTGAGATGTTGTAGTCTAGGCTATACTTAACCTGACCACTAATAGGATCATAGAGTACGACGCGAACATTCTTGATAGCCTGCTCTTTGTCGGTACCCTTGTAGAAGTCTCCGTGGCTAGCACCAGCTACATCAGCTGCATTTGCACGCAAACCCTCATCAGGGAGATTGAACGTAAATGAGACATAAGCATCGCCTGCCTCAGCCTTTGGTTGGTTCTTGTCGTTCTTGCAGCTTGCGAAGAGCAGAACTGCTGCGACAGCCAACGCTGCATAGATAAACTTCTTCATAGTTGAATTGGTTTGTTAGTTGATTGATTAGAAAATATATTCTAGGTGCGAAAGTACGACAGACAACCCACATAAGAGT
>NZ_CAMYEZ010000011.1 GCF_947254915.1 uncultured Porphyromonas sp.
GGAGCCCCCAGTCGAAGCGCCCGCCGCCACGCGCCTCTTTCATGTAAGGTATCAAGACCAGCAAGAGGATGATATTGGCGATCATGTTTGAGAGGAAGATATACTCGACCCCGAGCCCTGGCTCGTACCACCAGTCAATCGCCCCCGGAGCCACCCTCTGGAGCCAAGGGCAGACCAGTAGGAAGAAGAGATTGAGCGCCACCGTCAGGAGTACGTAGCCTATCTTGATCAAGCCATAGCGCAAGGCTTGATTGGTGTAGCGCAGATAGGCAAAGGGGATACTGGTGAAAGCATCGATCGCCACGATCACAATGAGCATCGCCACAGGGCGCAGCATGTCCGCATAGCCGAGAGCTGCACCGATTGGCTTGACAAAGAGCAAGCCCAAGATGAGGAAGAGGAGCGAACTGGTGCCTAGCGTACGCAAACTATTAGCGTACACCTTGCGCCCGTCACCCTCACGGCTAAAGCGGAAGAAGCCCGTCTCCATCCCATACGTTAGGAGGATCAGGAGCAGTGCCACCCAGGCATACAGATTGGTCACGATACCGTAGTCCGCTGGTGAGGGGAGCTGATACACATAAAGCGGGAAGAGCGCCCAGCCGAGGAAGCGACTGAGCATAGTCGTTGCCCCGTAGATGACGGTGTCCTTAAAGAGACTCTTGATACGGCTACTCATTGGATTTCTATAAACGGTTTTTTGAGTAAAGCATTACACTTCGTACAGATCCCCCTCTTGGGCTGCAAAGCTATTGGGAAAGACCTCTTGAGCCTCCCTGAGTAGCACCGACACATCGTCATAGCGCCCCGAGTAGTGACCCAAGAGCAGTTGACCCACCTCGGCAGCCTTAGCCACCTCAGCCGCTTGCCGTGCCGTCGAGTGGCCGTAAGTCTCCGCACGGTCGAGAAACTCCTCACTGTAGGTGCTCTCGTGGTAGAGAAGGTCCACCTCACGAATCTGCTCCACCAGATGCCACGCAGGGAGCGTATCTGAGAGATAAGCGTAGGAGCGAGGCGGGCGACCAGGCTTCGTCAACTCACGGTTCGGGATGATGCGTCCGCCACCTTGAGGGACGTAGTCTAGCCCCATTTGCAGAGCTGGCATAGCGCTGTAAGGGATCTGGTAAAAATTCGTAGCCACAGGATCGATCCTCCTCGGCATACAGTGCTCACGACAGAGGAAGCCGATGGCACTCGTGCGGTGACGCAGGGGGAGCGTGTCGACCGTAATCCACTCGTCGGTGTAGATGGACGGGCTAACCTCGTCACTCGGAGCGATCGTCACAGAGAGCGCATAGGAGCTCTCCTCCATATGATGCGCCTCTATGTAGCGTACGAAGTCGGCCACCTCGGCAGTCGTCACGATCGTGAGTGGCTTCGTGCGCCCTACGTGTGCCATCGAGGTAAGCAGACCAGGTAGTCCGAAACAGTGGTCCCCGTGAGCGTGCGAGATAAAGAGCGCCTCCAGCTGTGTCATCTTATAGTCCGCCATAATGAGCGAGTGCTGCACCCCCTCGCCAGCATCTATCAGGTAGTGATGCCCAGCGACGGTCAGCACTTGCGCTGACGGTAGATGATACCGTGTGGGACGCGCAGAGCCACAACCGAGGATCTTGACTTGCATCTCAAGCGTGTTGCTATAAAAACGGAGCTACGGCTAAGACTCTTCCTCCTCCTCTGGGGTATAGCGGTAAAAGCCTACGCCCACCTTGCGACCGAGTTGACCGGCACGTACCTTACGACGTAGCAGTGGGTGCGGACGATACTTGCTATCCATAAACTCCGCAAAGAGCCCCTCCAAGATCTCCAGACAGGTGTCTAGTCCGATCCAGTCTGCCAGCTCTAGCGGACCCATCGGGTGACTAGCCCCAATGCGCATCGCACGGTCTATATCTTCGATAGAGCCGATGCCCTGCGCCAGCTCGGTGATCGCCTCGTTGATCATCGGTATGAGCATACGATTGACGATGTAGCCAGGCGAGTCCTCGACGTAGACCGTCTCCTTGCCCATTGCATCGCACAACTCCTGGATCTGCTCGAGCGTCTCCTGCGAGGTGTGCTGTGACGAAACAATCTCAACGAGATCAATGAGTGGCACTGGATTGAAAAAGTGCATCCCCGCCACAAGCGACGGACGCTGCGTAGCGTTGCCCAGCTCCGTGATGCTAATCGACGAAGTGATCGAAGCAATGATCGTCCCCTCGCTCAGGACAGCGTCCAGGTCTCGGTAGAGCTCCTTGTGCTCCTCTAGGGAGCCACTAGACGCCTCTATGACTAGGTTGGCGGAGACAATGTCGGCATTGTCCACGGTCACCTTGATGCGACTGAGGAGCTCCTGTCGCTCCGCATCGCTCCAGCCGAAGAGTTCGCCGCACTCCACCAGCGACTGCTCGAGGAGTGGGATAGCTCGCTTCTGACGGTCTAGTGAGCGCGCCTGTATGACGGTAGGTATATGGTGCATAGCCAGACAGATGGCTATGCTACGACCCATAGAGCCAGCGCCCACGATAGCCACCTTCTTGTCGTAGTGGGTCGTAGCGGTACTGCTCTGGGTAGAAGTCTCTCTTGTCATTGTATTGTAGTCTCTCTTGCGGATCAAAGGTACAAAAAAGCGCTCACCCATCTAGCGAGCGCTCCGCTCTAGACTCCGCAAATCTTACGATTAGTCCCTTGTGGGGACGCTCGGGAGGAAGTGGGCTCTGCGGAGAGGCTGGCGTAGCGATAAAGTGTGTCTGTAGCCATATATCCCAGGGTTGGTCGTTGTGTGTCATCTTAGGATAGCAATAACTGTATCCGAGAAAGTTATGAACCTACCAAAAAAAAGGCGACTCAGCTCCGAAGAGCAGGGTCGCCTCTCAAAGTATATGAGACCAAGTCTCAGAATCGGATTAGTCCTCTATGGTTGGAGTCCCTTCTCTAGATGACCCATAGAGCGGGTGTGTAGGAGCATAGTCAGAATTCTTTGTTCCGTCATACTTGAGGAATTCAATGTTGCTGACTTTACACTTTTCAAACTTCACCCCAGTAGCATCAGCGATGTCTCCGACCAGTCCTGCGATGTTTGTCGTAGACGAACCATTGACACGCAGGCTGACGTAGTTAGCTGTACACTCGGTTAGTGTATGGTTCTTGTTTAGAGATCCAACCATACCTCCGATTTGAGTGCCTTTTGCCTGAATCGTGATATTTGTCACACTACACTTCTTGAATACGAACGCATCACTCGGATTCGTATATCCGATGAGCCCTCCTACATTCTGAGTCTTGAGGAAGCTGTTAGCCCCCTTAATGAAAACGTTTTTAGCATGTACGTTCTCTAGATTTCCAGAGAAGTATCCAACACATCCAGCAAAGTAAGCCGACTCACTATGTTTCTTTCCAGGTTCAACCTTTACGCCTTCGAGACCATTGATTGTGATGTTTTCGAAGGTTAGATTCTTGATGTCTCCATACCATACCCCAAAGACCCCTGTTTGTTGCTCTATCTTGAAGAAGCCACTTTTCTTGAAGAGGAATTTCTGAACACTGAAGTTACGTAGGACATGGCCGTTTCCGTCGAATGTGCCGCAGTCACCACCAAAATTTCCGTCGCGAGGCCCGATGGGGTACCAGTCAATACCGTTCATGTCAATGTCCGACTCGAGCTTGAAGACTTTGTTGCCTCCTAGCTCCTCAGGGTGAGCAGAGACCCACATCATCTCCTCACGATTGGTGATGTGGTAGGTCGTAATTGTTTTACCACCCACCTCACTGGTTGTAATTGCGGGCTTCTTGGGAGTTACTTCTTTAGGAGCAAACCAAGGCTGATGATTGTTGTACTCCTCGATGAAGTTCTCTTCGATAATCACCTTGACACTAGTTGCAGTCGTCAGGAGGTTACCCATGAGGGTGGTTAGGTAGTTACGCTGGATAGGTACATTGACAGCGAAGTCGTAGGTTGATATAAGCTCTCCGTCTTTGCCACCCTTTTTAGCCGTGAAGACTACGTGAAGAGGTGTCTGCTCAGACTGGTCAGTCATTAGGTAGTCTACGGCCATGGTGCGGTTGTGATCGTCAGAGTCATAACCGAGCATGTAGTCCTTCTGGTCCTTGTTTATATTGACATCGTAGGTGATGACGCCTGCATCACCCTTCGCCTTGAGAGGAATGCCCGTAGAGGCGCCCGTCAGGAGGTTCATAGAGTTGAATCTCTGACAATCTGCGCCATAGTACTGGATAGAGAAGTAGTCAGGCTTGTCAGCAGGAACTAGCCCCCAGTCTGTAGTAACGACGCGGATCTTAGAGAAGGGACGGCGTAGTACGAGCGTCTCGTTAAGAGCCTCCGTACCAACATTTATCTCCTTCGCAATCCAATAAGCATCGCGAGACTCGTCGTTTAGTTGCTTGTCAGGGTCATCAAGGCAAGTGATGTTTTTGAAGTCGGCGGTGTTGTAGTGAAGGTCAGCGGTCTCACCTTGCTTGACGAAGTCTGCCCAGACTACGAACTTGTATTTTCTATTGGGTGTTAGTCGTAGCTCATAAGTGATCTCCTCGTAGGAGTCTACGGTCTTGACTAAAGGCTCAACGACACTCTCGCCCGAGGTGTTGTAGACAGCGAGCTTGTATCGGATGTCGTACTTCGACATGTCTACGTTAGTGATACCACCCTTGGCACTAGAGCTATTGGCGGAGGCACGGAGGGCCTGCATGTCTTCGGGGAGAGATAGCTTGATAACTACTTTACCCGGATCATTGCTGTCTAGCTGGTCATTCCTCTGGCATGAAGCTCCGATCAGGAGGATAGCTAGAGAAGCCAGGAAAAGCTTGATTCTTTGATTCATACTGCTACTGTTAATTGTTGGTTTATGATATGTGATTGGGACTCTTCCTTTGTGTCGTCAGAGAAAAGGCTCCCTTGTTTTTCTGATTACCTAGATCTTGATAACAAATTCACCATCAAAGTCTTCATCAATCTGGATACCATCGTCTTTCCCGAAGCTCTTGGTCAGGAAGTACCCCTCAAGGAGCGTCTCATGGTTCCTGAGGAGAGGTATGTGTACTCCGTTTATGTGGCTGATTTCCTTGTTGTGGTCATAGATATGGAAGTCTGCGACAACGACATTCTCTTCGCTCCAAGAGGTGAATATATAGTCTAGAGCTAGAGACACCGTTTTATGGTCCGAAGAGACGTATATATCTGGCTTGACATTCACGCTGTAGTTTACCCCAAACTTGTTAGGTCTGCGCTCGGGTACATTATATCCGACGGCAGCGAATTGGGTATAGACAATCTTTACGGTGATATCCTCAATATTACTGCCCGAGAGTAGGTAGTCTCCGTAATCAATAGCCTTAAGCCAATAGCGAGCGTTGGGTCTCTCCATATGTACGGGTATCTTACGATCTCTAATCACTTTATGGGCATCGGCTGCAGAGGCCGGATATCCCTCTGGCGTCAGGGTATAGTCTATGATGAAGTCTTCGGTCCCGACGGCGCAACTCCTCAAGTGCGCATTCTGAGGATAGGTCGAGAGGTCTGTGCCAATGTGCGTGAGATCAGATGTGAGGTAGTGCCAGTCCTTGATCTCATTCGCCTTAATGTAATCGGCAAAGGCTGCAACCCTGTACTTCCCCTGAGGTAGATACACATGTATCGTGTCCTGTGGGGGGAGGGCGTTGTGAGGCTGAGTGACTACTCTTCGCTCCACTACGTGTCCCGCTTCGTCATAGATCTCGGCTGTAATTCTCATCTGATACCCATCCCCTAGCTCGTAAGGTAGTGAGGGAGTCTCGTTAAGCTTGATTACTTTCGAGTTGTATTTCTCATCAAAAACCACCTTTTTGTAGTAAGGCGGAGGAGTCCTATCTGCATTAAACTCTAGGATTACTAGAGATTTGCTAGGTGTAGGGTACTCGTGTATGGTCCTATCGCAAGAGATAAAAGAGAGGATGGATAGGACTATTACTATGGCTATGGATAATCTGTACTTCATCGGTTATATTTCATTTGCGTGGGGTATACCACTTGTACATGATGGTTAGTCCAGCTCTAGTTACACCCCAGTAGCTTTCGTGAGTATTGCTATTGAATTTGGCTCCGTTGTACCAGTTTCGGTATGAGTCGTAAATGTAATCTGCGTACCCGACACCGATGTTTGCTTCTAGAGCCCATCTCTTGTCTTTACCAAAGTTCCAAGAGTATCCGTATCCAACGCCTGCATTCCATAGTGCATGGTTGGGGTCTTGGAAGCGGCCCTTATCGTTGAGGGCAATATTGAATCCGAGTAGAGCTCCATGTAACCCTACGAAATGTCCCTCTCCGGCTTTTCGTCCGAGCCAGTATCTAAATTCTGGTTGCGAGCCAAGAAGTCTGATCTTCCTATCTGGGACTCGTATGTCGTAGGGGGAGTATACAAAGGGGATGTCTAGAGAGGTCTTTCTCCACAGCTCGACCTCTACGCCTAGGTTCGCCACGAGGATCCCATCAAAGAGGAGATTGTTTTTAAGGGCGAAGAAACGTGTCTCAGCAGTGGGAAGAAAAGAGGCTTCTATCTTGGGTAGCATACATACCTCGGTGCTCGGAAGGAGTGTCGGAGGCATAGGCGGTATCTTAGGGAGCTCTACATTATAAGCCTTGCATACGATGACCATGCGGGCATTTCTAAAGGGAGTAAAGAGTCCGTAGATGAGGCTATGCCAAGTCTTGCCGTTGTCAATAGCTTGGATCTTCCTTTTTCTCAACTTCCAGTCAGGCGTATTATCAATGATCTCTAATAAGCGGTCTCTGTAGGGATAGTCCTTATCCTTGATTAGAGCTCTACGAAAGCCCTCCCAGTCCTCTGCCAGGTTCTGAGTGCGTACCAAAGCTGGATCCACAGAGGTGTTTTTGAGAATAAAGTTCTTGAGGATTTCAGACCGCCAGAAGCCTAGATCGTAATTGTGCGCTACTGGTCCCTCGGGAGAAGCACTACCTCCGATCCATAGGTACTGAAAGTCCACTCTTTTGTCTTGCAGTACTTGGTTGACGAGAGCTGCCACACTGTCTAGTTCAGGAGACGGGATGTACGTATGCTTGTCAATCTCAAAGATGATAGGCACTAGCCCAGTCTCGCTGTATGCGATGGTGGAGTCGGGCTTGTTGTTGGGGAGGAACACTACGTGCTTAGGGTACACCATATGCCCGACGATAGGATTTAGCTTATCATCTTGAGCATAGATAGATACCGCTAGAGCTAGTGTAGATACTATTGTCAGTATAAATCTTCTCATGAGGAAAGGTTACTTATATAGGTTTGACCGATATCTAGGAGGTAATCCTAAAGGCTCCTTATTTACCTTTGGGAATAGCGGAAAGATAAGTGTAGAACCCTTCATTTGCTAGTCATAGGTCTAGATGAAATAATGATTCACGTTTAAGGAGTGTCGGCATATCTGTATGTGATGTGAGTTAAAACTGTTATGCCTCTGAGACAAAGGTAGTTTTTTTTCTCTTATCAGCAAAATCCGAACTTGACGTGTGTGTGCTCTCATACGTTCCCCTGTAAGGTGCAACACGTAGGCAAAGGTAGAAAAAAAACTCGTGGGACGTTATTGGACAACCTTGCAAAGCTGGCGCATTATAACTCGCTCCTCTTCGATGAACTTCGAGGAATATATGGCTAAATCCTCGCTACAAAGCGGTATAGAGCTACTCTATAGCTACTCTTACATCTCCGCTGATTCTAATCTCTACCGAAGAAATCGAGAATCTCCAGGGAGCAAACGAAAATTCTCCACGGAACCGGGAAATAAAAGTTCGGAAGAATGAAATGAAACTTCGGAAGAAAGAAATCAAAGTTCCGATGAATTTTCCGATTCCTCCGTGGAGATTCGGCAATTTCCACCGAGGAATTGCTCAATTTCCTTGATAGTGCTGTCGATGACTTCATCCTAAATAATTCGTCAGCCCTACCTTTTGGATGAAAATGGATTTTCATCTTGCTCGAAAACGGCTCTTCTCCAGTTTTAAGGTGCTCAGAGCATGGAGGCGCAGACACTTCCCCTGTATAAAGCGAGAGGCTCCATCGCTGAATGAGCGATGGAGCCTCTCCTGGTGATGTGACAGGGCTACTTCATCTGGTAGAAGGAGACGGGATTGCCCTCTATTTCAAAGACGGGTCCGTCGGAGACGGCGCCTGTCTTAGGATCGTAGGAGTAAAATCCGCTACGCTCCTTGCCTGCCGAGCCGATCATGATCCGATCGTTGTACCACCCGAGGGCGCATGAGTGAGGATTGGACGCTGGGATACCCTCAATCTGCTGGATGGTACGCTGCTCTAGGTCGATGACTGCAGGAATACAGTAGAGAGCCGTGTAGGGGTTCTTGCTCGTGGGGTCGAGCGCATAGATGCCCATGATGGCGACTACCTTAGAGCCAGAGATGTAGTGCATCGATACGATGTAGTTGGCGGGGAGCTTGGTCGTCTGGGGTAGGATGCCCTTGACCTCTATATTGATCTCCGAGAGCTTCATAGACCATAAGGGGTCGATCTCGGTCTCACCCTTTTTGATGCGAACGATACCGCTGGGGAACTCAGGGTTGAAGCCAAAGCTCCCCATGCAGAGTATGTACAGATCGCCCTTGTCATCAAGGAAGATTGAGTTAGCCACGATCGGACGGGTAGCGACAGAGAGCCCCGAGGTGGTAGAGGAAATCTTCTTCTCCACCTTGTCCGTTGCGATGTCTATGAGTGCCAGCTCGACCTCCTTGTGTAGTGGCATCCACTTGGGGTCCATCTGACAGAGCCCTACGTAGAGCTTGCCGTCGCGTACTGCCATAGCACCGGGCATCACATTGGTGTCATCGTGCTTGTACTGGTTGAGGTCTATCACGGCCGTCTTGGTCATCGTCTTGGGGTTAAACGCCCAGACCTGTCCGGTGTTTTGGAAGCTGATGTAAGCCTTCTCAGGCGAGACCTCGACTACATTGCAGGCAGCGGCTCCTGCTGGGAGCTCCATAGTGCCACGCTTGGTGAGCTGCAGCTCCTTGCTTACGGTGTAGCAGACGAGCTCAGCCTTGCCCATACCCATATAGTCGGGCAGGACGTAGAGATGATCTCCGCAGTAGATAGGCTCCGTGCCGAAGCCGACTGGCACGCCACGGCTGTTGTCGTACTTCTTCGCCTCGATAGAGCCGATAGCCTGCAGGTAACCATTGCCCGAGGCGCCATCCGCATTCATTATTGAGGTGGAGAAGAGAATCCGCTCACTACCCGTCTGGGGTGTCGGCTTAGGCTCCTTGTCACAGCTGGTGAGCGCTAGCCCTAGTAGGAGGGCAGCGATAAGGGTGAGCCTGTTGGTTAGTTTGTTGAATCTGTTCATAGTGAAATCTGTTATTTGAATTGGTGAATATATAGTTGTCATCTGAAGAGGTATCGTAGCTTTACCGAGAAGTTAATGCCTGGTAACGGACGGTTTAGCTCCGACATCTGACGCTGGTTGGTCAGGTTCTTGACCTTGAAGGTAATCGTCCACTGGTTATTGCGCAGGCTCTGCTCTAGTCCTAAGTCTAGGCGCAGAGCAGTCGGTATCTTGCGCTCTTGGTACTGGCTCACCTCGAAGTCGTAGTAGTACTGATGCACATAGGAGGCGTCGAGCATCAGACGGCTGTTGTAGCCCTCCCCGCCGAAGAGATTCTCCTTGTGTAGCTCCAAGCCCGCATTGGCTAGGAAGTAGGGGATGTTGGGCATACGCTTGAGGTAAGTAGGGTTGGCGACATTCGTTGAGGGGATCAGTCGGCGCGTGTCTCTGAGGTCTTGGTAGGTTGCATTGCCATAGAGGTAGAGCCAGGGGAGGGCATCCCACTTCACCTCACCCTCTACGCCCCACGTGCGGATGCTCCCGAAGTTCTGATAGCAGCTCATCGAGGGGATAATCCCTGGCATGAAGCGGATCATATCGGTGACGTAAGAGCCGAAAGCATTGACCTCAGCCTCGATCAACTGCCCCGACGTGGGCGAGAAGTTGCGATAGACTAAGCCAACGTTGCCCCCACGGCTATGTTCGGGGCGCAGGTCGGTCGAGGCGCTGATCGAGTAGCCATTGCCTAGTAGCTCCTCACTCGTAGGGATGCGCACCTCGTCCGCATAGGAAGCCTTGATCAGGAAGTCTGGCGTGAAGCGGTAGCGGATAGCTTCGCTCCAGCCGAAGAAGTGTCGGTTAGTCTCCACATCCTTGAGGTCGCCCAGACTGATCGTCCCGATGATCTTAGAGCGAGAGCGGTAGTTGTAGTACTTTGCGGTGAAGGCATTCTGGAGCTTATCCTCAAAGAGCGTGAGGTCGTAGGAAGCTCCCGCCGTGAGGCTGTTCATACGGCTCTTGAAGTTCGCCTTATAGCCCAAAGCTCGATCCATAAGCGTGTCCGTAGGATTGCGATAAGCGTAGGTGTGGCACAGGTTGAGATTGAAAGCCTGATGGCGGTCTAGCGTATAGTTCAGGTTAAGCTTGTCCACTAGGTTGATCGTTCGATTGATCCCATCGGCAGGTATGCTCGATAGCTCGCCTCCATAAGAGGAGCCTGCGGGGTACTCCTTGCCATCCCAGTCGTAGCGATGCGCAGCCTTGTCGGTCAGCCCATTTTGCCCGAAGACCACCCCGACCGATGCGTCTAGATCGAGCCCTGGGAGGAAGAAGTCTGCACGCTTGAAGGTGCTCGCCAGAGCCAAGCCCTTGGAGAGGGTAAAAGCTTCTCGCACGTCCCACTCAAAGCCCTGTATCTCTCTACGAATGTAGGTCCCAACGCACTCTAGCTTGATCTCGTCAAACCACCACTTCGTCGCCTTAAGGCTACCGCCTAGGATCGCTTTCTGAAACTGATCGTGGTCGCGCCCCACGATCCGATCCTTGTATTGTGGCAGCTCCATCTTGTAGTTGTTGTCCGAGTAGGCGAACGTACCGCCAAGTCCTAGCTGTATGCCCGCATCACCCAGTGTACGCTTGAAGACTGTCGAGAGCATGTGCGAATTGTACGAGCCTACCTCATACGAAGCGTCAAAGTACTTCGGCGGGTACTCCTTGGTCACCACATTCACCGCCCCGCCCATAGCTGAGCCACCAAACTTGTAGGGTACGATCCCCTTGTAGACCTCCACCCGCTCGATCATATCGGTCGGGATGTCATTGATCGAGATGAAGTCGCTCATCTCGCCAAAGGGCGTCTCGTCAATGTAGATGCCCATTCGCTTGCCCTCTAGTCCACGTAGCGAGATGCGCGAGGCACTCCCTAGTCCGCCTGTATTGCGTAGCGTCACACCAGTAGTGCGAGACAGTACCTCGTCTATTGAGGAGGCGGTGCCTTGTAGCTGTCGCATCGAGATGACCGAGATAGGCATAGCGGACTCACGCAGAGCGCGCTCCTGGCGCTTGGCAACGACAACGACACTGCCTAGCGTCGTCTCGTCGACCTCTAGTCTCACGCTGATCGGCTTGCCATCTTGCCGTGGGGATGTGATGCGCTTGCTCTTGTAGCCCACGTAGCTCACGACGAGTCTCTTGACCCGCTGCTTGGAGGTGAAGCTCCAGAGCCCCTCGCCATCGGTGACGGCTCCAGCACCTTTTGGCTCGGCATAGACATTGGCACCGATGAGGGGTTCGCCCGTAGCGTCATCTAGGACGTTGCCACGGTAGTGGTACTCTTGAGCTACGGCTGCACTGAGGGAGAGTAGCATGATTAGTAATAGTAGTCTGTATCGTCTCATTGATTAGTTGGTTGATTTGCTTATTGGGAAGAGAGGGAAAACTGAACGTCTTTCGCTAAGTGTTCAAAAAAGGGGTCTAGTGAAACGTTTCACTAGCCCCCTAAGAGTGCTCGCCAACCGCCGAAGCTAAACTTCTCGTGGCACCGACAGAACCGTGCCAGCTCCTCTGGACTGGTGTCGGACCGCTGTAGTATAGTTTTGATGGTTGCCGTGATAAAGGCTGAGTAAATATCGATGAAGGAAGGATCGACCTCGGCTTTCCAGTCGGGATGCAGCTCTCGATACCGCTCGAAGTAGCGGATGGTCGCCTCGTTGCTCAGCTGATTGAGCCGAGCCTCGTAGTGATCCAAATAGGAACCCGCACTGGCGAAGAAGACCAGTCGCAGAGCCTCCGCATGGTTGATGATGTACTGGTAGAAGGGCGACTTCGAGTAGCCCCTCCGCTTACGCTCCACGGGGTCCAGCATATCCATCTCCATATCTTGATCCTCAGGCGGTAAGGCGTAAAATGCCTCTAGCCCCTTGATCGCAGGCTCTACGAGCGAGCGAAAGAGTGCCTCCTTGTCCTCATAATAGTAGTATATACTGCCCAGCGAGGCGTAAGCCTCCTTGGCTACCATACGCATCGAGGTGCCTATGTAGCCGTGCCGAGAGAAGAGCCGTAAGGCACCCTCCTCGATACGCTGCTGTATATCTAGTGTCGGACTATTCATAGTTCGTTTGCTTACCTATCTTTGATTATTGAGCAGATGAGCATGGCGTGGTACTGTCGCACGGAGATACGCTCCCCAAAGAGGTCCCGAAGAATTGCCACCGCCTCCGGGGCTGTGTAGTGTGGCGGGCAGTAGTACCCCTTGCGCTCCAATATATGGCGAGCTATCCAGTCGCCCACGCGGTGCTCCCCACGCACGTAAAAGCATCCACACAGTTGCCCTCCCGGCTTGAGCACACGGTGCATCTCACGGAGGGCTCGCTCCTTGTCGGGAAAGGCCTGCAAACCACTCATCGTGAGCAGATAGTCAAACTCTCCATCGGCAAAGGGCATCGCCCCCACATCGCCCTGCACGAGCGATACATTGGTCACCCCCTCCACCTCAAAGCGGTGGGCAGCCATCTCGAGCATCTTCTCGGAGTAGTCCAGCGCAGTGATCTGAGCCTTGGCAAGCTGCTTGTACTTGTCGCAGGTGAAGACCGCAGTCCCCACCGGCACATCTAGTAGCCGCCCCGCAAAGTCATCGGGGATCATGGCCAAGACCTCTGCCGCCATCTGTAGCTGATCCACCTGCCAGAGCCCATTCATAAAGAGATGCCCCCACCAGGAGCGTCCCGTCATGAGCGCATCGTAGCGGTGCATCTGCTTGGTATATGCGTTATGCTGAGCCTTAGCCATCAGTTTCTGCGGAGTGTATAGCTTGTATGGATCTATTACACCGCAAAGTTATACCTCTTTGCCAAGAAAACGCCCCCGCAAACCTACCCAGTAGTAGGTACCGCTCACGAGCCCACGAGCCAGACAACGACCACCCCCATTGGAACGAATCGCACTATCAAGGAAGTCGAATGATTCCTCCGTGGAGATCGTGGATTAGCCAGCGAGGAACGAAAAAAAACTTCGGAAGTTTGATTTGCTTCTTCCGAAGTTTTATTTCATTCTTCCGAACTTTGATTTCAGCCCTCCGTGGGGAAATTTCGCTGCCTCGTGAGGTATTGGGAAATTCTTCCCTGAGAATTGGCATGGACAGGTGACAAAGCGTCAGGACTTGTCGCTTTGCTTTCGAATGGTAACCTTGTATGGGGGAGGAGATTAGAGCTCGCGGAGGAGATGCTTGAGGGCGGCGAGGGGGTGGTGGAAGAGCATACGTGGACCGGCCCAGCGCATCACCGCCTGAATGCGGGCTTTCATGTCGGGTCGGTAGCAGTGTATGGGGCATTTGCGGCAGGTGGGCTTTGCTACACCGTAGCGACAACGGTCTAGTCGCCGTGTGGCGTATTCGAGTAGCTCGCGACAACTGTCGCAGAGCGTTTCATTTTCCTCTTTCTTCCTGCAGTAGAGCTGGATCATTTGCCGAATGACCTGCTGCTCCTCTGCGATGCGTCCCTGTCCCATACTACTTGCCGATGCAGAAGTGGGAGAAGATGTAGCCGAGCACCTCGTCGGAGGTGATGGAGGCGCCTGTGACGAGGCCGATCTCTTCGATAGCCTCACGAAGATAGGGGGTGATGAGGTCGCTGGTCAAGCCGTTGTGGAGGCCCTCGGAGACTAACTCTAAGGCGTGACTTGCCTTGGTGAGCGCCTCGTAGTGGCGTAGGTTGTAGAGCATCACGGTCTCTTCATTGCTGTGCAGGGTGTGGGTGTTGGTGACCATAAGCTCTTCGAGGGCTTCGATGCCCTGAGCGGCTCGTGCTGAGATGGCTAGCGGAGGGGGGGTGTGCCGTTTGTTCGTGATGCGCTGTAGCTGCTCGGAGCAGTGGCTGAGCCAGTCCGTGACCTCGCTCTCGGTGAGTAGATCCCGCTTGTTGAGCAGGAGCATAAGGGTACTGTCGGGGGAGGTGCGTGGTAGGAGTTCACCGAGCTGTGTCTCTAGCTCGTCCCACGTGGGGATGGGCGGGGCGATGACCCAGAGGATGAGCCGTGCCGAGGAGATCTGCTGGTAGCTGCGCTCTATGCCTAGTTGCTCCACGAGGTCGGTCGTCTGGCGCAGACCAGCGGTGTCGATGAGTCGGAAGAGTGTACCACGGATGGTTAGTCGTCCCTCGACGGTGTCGCGGGTGGTGCCAGGGATGTCGCTGACGATGGCTCGCTCGTGCTGGAGAAGGGCGTTGAGGAGACTGCTCTTACCTACGTTGGGAGCGCCAATGATAGCGGTCGGGATGCCTTGCTGGAGCTCTTGCCCGGTGCTGAAGCTTTGCGTGAGCAGGCGGAGCTGGTGCTGTATGGTGGCTAACGTTTCAGCTAAAGTGGTGCGATCGGCAAAGGCTACATCCTCTTCGCTAAAGTCTAGCTCCAGCTCGAGGAGACCCGCAAAGCGTAGGAGCGTCGCCCGCAGTTCGTTGAGTAGATGACTGAGCCTGCCAGTATGCTGCTCCATAGCCATCTTGTGCTGTGTGGCAGTGGTCGCAGCGATGAGGTCGGCGACCGCCTCAGCCTCGGCGAGGTCTAGCTTGCCATGCGCTAAGGCACGACGGGTAAATTCGCCTGGATCGGCCATGCGGCAGCCCTCTTGCTGAGCGATCCACTCCAGTATGGAGCGTACGATGAAGGGTGAGGCGTGGCAGGAGAGCTCGACGACCTCTTCGCCAGTGTAGGAGTGTGGGGCGGCAAAGTAGGTGGCTACGACGAGGTCTATGAGTTGTCCGTCAATTCGCAGTCCAGCGGTCGTGGCTTCACGAGGTGCGAGCCTTTTGCCAAGAAGTGTCTCAGCGATCTGCGGGGCTAAGCTTCCCGAGATACGTATGACGGCTAGCCCTCCGCCTAGAGCGGTGGCAGGTGCGCAGATCGTTTCGCTCAGATCATGTATCATGAGGGCAGGGCGGCTAGTAGCTGAGCCACGGTGGCCTCCGTCGTGGGGATGGTGAGCTCGGGCGCTATGTAGCTGAGTGGCTGCAGGACGAAGGCTCGCTCACACATACGAGAATGCGGGATGGTGAGCTCAGGCGTGGTCACGATACGCTGGTCGTAGAGCAGGATGTCTAGGTCTATGACTCGGTCGGAGTAGATCCCGTCGTGCGACTTGTGCAGTCGCCCCATCTCACGCTCAATAGCCTGAAGCTGTGCCAAAAGCTCTGCTGGCGTGGCTGTCGTGAGAACAGCCACGACGCTATTGAGGAAGAGATGCTCCGAAGCGAATCCCACGGGGCGAGTCTCCACGAAGGGGGCGATACTGTGGATCTGGAGCCCACGAAGGCGCATTCGCCTGATCGCCTCTAGCAACTGATGACGAGGCTCGTCAAGGTTACTACCGAGGGCTATGTAAGCAGTAGGCATAGGAGCGACAGTGAGAGAGGCTTAGCGGGATCCTTTAGTCCATAATGAGGAGCGCATCCCCGTAGCACCCAAAGCGGTACTTCTCCTTGACCGCTACATTCATTGCATTCATCACATTCTTCTCTCCACCCATGGTGGCGGCGCACATGAGGTTGATACTCTTTGGCGCATTGAAGTTGGTCAGCATAGCGGTCGGCAGGTGAATGTGGTAAGGCGGGTAGATGAACTCATTGGTCCATCCGCTGAACTCCTTGAGGTAGCCGTCCGTGCTGACGCCCGTCTCGAGGGCTCGCATGACGGTAGCCCCGACGGCAACGATCTGCGCATTGTCGTCGCGCGCTTGGTTGACGATGTCGCAGCACTCGAGGGGGATGTACATCTCTTCGTTCTCCACCTTATACTTGCTGATCGCCTCCACCTCGATCTCCTGATAGCTGGAGAGGTTGTGGTGTAGCGTGAGGAAAGCAAGGTTGCAACCCTGCAGGCGAAGCTTGTGCAGGATGATGTCGCTAAAGTGCAGGCTCGCCGCAGGAGCGCAGACGGCGCCGATATGCTTGGCGAAGACACTCTGATAACGCTCTAAATCGCTTGGCTCAGCGGGGCGCTTGATCTCCGCGGGCAGTGGAGCTTCGCCTAGGCTGTACAGATCCTTGAGGAAGTCCTCGTGAGAGCCGTCGTAGAGGAAGCGCAGGATACGACCGCGTGAGATGGTGTTGTCAATCACCTCAGCGACCAGCACGGGGGCTCCGCCCTCTTCGCCGAACTCAAGCTTGTTGCCGATGCGGATCTTGCGGGCTGGATCTACGAGGACATCCCATAGACGCAGGGATTCGTTGAGCTCGCGCAGGAGGAAGACTTCGATCTTTGCCTGATTCTTCTCCTTCAGTCCATAGAGTCTTGCGGGGAAAACCTTGGTATCATTGAAGACAAAGGTGTCTTTTTCGCCAAAGTAGTCAAGGATGTCCACAAAGTTCTTATGCTCGATGGAGCCGTCGGTGCGGTGCAGCACCATCATACGAGACTGATCTCTGAAGGTGGTCGGATACTGAGCAATGAGCTCCTCGGGGAGCCTGTAGTCAAAGTGTGAAAGCTTCGCTTTATGTCGCATATTGGATTCTGATTCTAATGGGATAGGGGGGGAGTATGGTAAGGAACGTTGGTTAGGAGAGCTCCTCCTCTTCGGGTGTTAGGGCGAGTAGCTCGTCCAGTTGGTCGAGGCTAAAGCAGTTCGCCTGAGAAATCTCGCCAGAGCGTGTCCGCACCAGCTGAGTGAGGTAAGCTCCCGAGTCGAGAGTCGTGCCGAGATCGCGTGCTAGCGAACGAATGTAGGTGCCTCTGCTACAGACGATGCGTAGCTGTAGGGTGGGGGGCGTGAAGCTAACTAGCTCCAGCTCGTGGATGGTGACGTGCTTGTGTGCTAGCTCTACCTCCTGTCCCTGACGAGCTAGGTCGTAGGCGCGTATGCCGCCCACCTTGACCGCTGAGAAGCTCGGAGGTCTCTGGTCTATCTCTCCTGTGAACTGGCGCAAGGCGCTCCGCACCATCTCCTCCGTGATATGTTCGTAGGGATAGGTCGCGTCAATCTCGTGCTCGCTGTCGAAGGATGGCGTCGTGGCTCCGAGCTGGAGCGTGGCGCAGTACTCTTTGTCATGATCCATCAGCTGCTCGATGAGCTTCGTGGCACGCCCCGTACAGAGCACCAGCACACCTGTCGCCTGCGGATCAAGCGTCCCAGCGTGGCCTACTTTGATACGCTTGATGCCCGTCACCTGACGTACCATAATGCGCACCTTATTGACCACGTCAAAGGAGGTCCACCCCAACGGCTTGTCCAGTGGTATAATCGCTCCCGTACGCAACGTGAGGGGGCGATGAGCCTGTAGGTCGGCAGGCGTGTATAGCTTGGAGGAGACTTCCTGATTCATCTTATTAGTGCATCGCTAGAGGCACCCCACAGAGCAGTAGGATGAGCACCAGTAGACCGACCACGATACGGTAGTAGCCGAAGAGCTTGAAGCCGTAGCGGGTCACATAGTTGATAAAGAACTTGATCGCTAGCAGAGCCACTACGAAAGCAACCACATTGCCCACGAGGAGTGCCATCCAGTTTTCCTGAAGTATTTGACTAGAGATGGGATCGGAGAGGAGTTTGTACCCCTTGAGCAGAGTGGCTCCGAGCATCGTCGGCACCGCTAGGAAGAAGGAGAACTCGGTCGCTGCACGTCTCGTGAGTCGCTGTTGCAGTCCTCCCACGATTGTCGCCATAGAGCGTGACACACCTGGGATCATGGCGATGGTCTGAAAGCAACCTATGACGAAAGCGTTGCGGTACGACGGTCGCTCTGCCTTCTGACTCTGAGGTGGCCAGATGCGATCGATGAAGAGCATAAAGATACCGCCTAGGAAGAGCGTCGTGGCGACCACATAGACATTGTCTAGGAGCTGGTCTATCTGCTTCTCCAGTAGTAGCCCGATGACCGCTGCGGGGATTAGTCCCACGAGGAGCTTGATGTAAAAGGTGAAGCGTCCGACCCACTGCCACCGCTGCGGTAGCTGTCGTGCGCCCTCCTCCACCCGAAAGGTGAAGAATCGCTTGTAGTACAGCACCACGACTGAGAGGATCGCCCCAAACTGGATCATCACCGTAAAAGCGCGTAGGAAAGGCGTGCTCTCCATACCAAGCGCTCCCTGCGTAAGGATCATATGCCCCGTAGAACTGACGGGGAGAAACTCCGTCAAGCCCTCTACGATGGCTAGAATAATGGATTCAAGTATCGTCATCTTAAGCGTTGCAACACGAGAGGTTTACTTGCTTTGTGGCTTAGTGTCGCTATCCTTGCCGTTGCTTTTGTTGGGATCCTTGGGCTTAGCCATAATCGCGTAGATGATTAGGAGGAAGCCGACCAACGTGACGATAGGCGCCACCACGATACGGCGTGTGCTAAAGATCTCAGCCGTAAACTCTGTGCTGTCTGCGCTACCTCCGCCTGACATCAAGAGGAGCCCCAGGATAATGATCCCCACAGAGATCGCTAGGAGGATATAGTTCTTCTTGCCAAATACCATAATTGATAAGTTGTAATGGATAAGATAATGACTAAGCCATAACGATGCGTCCGCCATCCATACGAATGTATCGGCTCGTTGAGATAGAAGCGGTGATCCACGAGAGCAGGATGCCGAGGCAGATGATCCCTCCGAGGATGATCGCCACCTCGCTATAGCTGAGGTAGCTCTGGAGGAGTAGCGGGTTGCGTTGCGTCATATAGCAGAGCAAACCTATAATCACACAAGTCGCTAGCAAACCACCCCACAGCCCGTTGAAGATGCTGTAGGTGGTAAAGGGCTTACGGATCAAGCTTGGTTTAGCGCCCAGCAGGGTCATAGAGCGGATCAGGAAGCGCCGGCTGTAGATCATAATGTGGGTCATACTATTGACCTGTATGATAGCGATGATCAGCAGGATCAGTGAGACGATCAGTAGGATCGTTGAGAGATGCTGCATATTCTCATCAATCATCTGGAGCATGTCTCCACGATAGCTCATCGTCTGCACGTTGCCCCACGATGCGAAGTCGCTCTCTATCTGCGCCATACTATCGGCCACAGCGTACTGTGACTTGAGATGCACCTCTAGCGAGGGCTGTAAGGGGTTAAAGCCGAGGACCGCCACAGGATCTTCTCCGATCTCCTCCTCTAGCTGTCGTGCCGCTTCGTCAGGCGTTATATAGTTGACATCCTTGATATAAGGTGCTTGCTGCACTTGCTGCATCAGCTCGATGCTATCCTGAGTAGTCGTCTCTGGGTCTAGCAGGACGGTGAAGGTCATCTCCTCACGCACTGACTGCTCTAGGTGATACTTGCCCACCTCGAGGAGAGCTATAGATCCCAGCAGGAAGAGAGGCAGGGCGATACAAACGATCGCAATAATCCTAGACGAGGGGAGTAGCGATCGGCGCCGTGGGCGAGAGGTGTGATGCGACATAGGCAAGCGTAAATCTTAGCTGTAAAACGTACGAGCTGTGGTATATACAGATAAAAAACGAGTCAATTAGCGATGAGTCCCTCTCTAGTCTGTACTCAAAGACCACACAAAGGGCATCATACATCATTGTGCAAAGGTACTCAAATATCCAAAGCGAAGCTATAGGTCGTACATTCCACCCGCAAAAGCAATCTGAATCGAAGCTTCGTGCTCTTGCTAACAGAAATAATAGTAACGCTAAAGCCGTATCTTTGTATACTATATGATAGGTTGAGAGATAAGGCGAAAAGCACAAATGATAAAATAGACTATGAAGAAAACGGTGTTAAGATGTTTGACGGTTTTAGTGGTCTTATTGATTCCTGTTGTTATTAACGTTTTAGTTTCAATACCAGTACTCGAAAGGTGCTCTTACCCTGTTGTTGGCAGGCCTATAGATTGGCTGTATTTTTGGGCAAGTTACTTGGGGACGATAGCTTCTTTCGTTATGATCTTTTATACAGCGAAGAGTCTTAGACAAAATCAAAGACAGCTAGCAGAAATGAAAAGACAGTGGAATGAAGAACATAGGGCAAGACTGGTCTTTTCATTAGCAGACAAAGAAGGGGACATAGTCCTGAAGGTCTCAAATGTGGGTAAAGAGGCTGCACGTGATGTGAATTTGAAGTTTTCAGAAGCGTTTATAGACTCTCTATTTGTTCAGTACATACGAGATGTTTATGTCGGTCTTAAGGATAAGTCCTTTACGGTTGGTGCTGGTGAGGATAAATTTTTCATTCTATCTAGCAATTGGGGCAATAACGGAGTAACCCAATTCTGTTTGACGAAAGAGGAAGTAAGGAGTGCTGAGTTTATTGAGTGGCTGAATAGTCATCGTAGCATGCCAATAGAATTTTCAGGATCTTACAGATCACACAATGAGGTATACTCTATAAATGAGACCTTGAAGATTGAGGACTATTTCTTTGGCTCCCTAATCGTACGGGACGACTTAACAAATGCTGTTATAGCTATTCGGAAAGGACTAGTACAGGGTAATGATCAATACTCTACTATTCAGAAGAGTTTAGACATAATCGCGATGATATTAAAACAAAATCAAGAAGATAGGCTACGCCACCCTTGATGCTTGCATCGTTTGTCGGGACGCTTTTGGCACCCCACGGAGGAAATGCGAAATGCCTCGGTAGAGGATGTTTATCCTCCACGGAGGGACGAAAAAATTCTTCGGAACTTTGATTTGCTTCTTCCGAAGTTTCATTTCATTCTTCCGAAGTTTTATTTCACGGCTCCGTGGAGAATTTTCATTTCCTCGGTAGCTATTTGGAAATTCCTCCGTGGCGGCTTGAAACCACCCGTTCTGGAGCGTCACTTTTCCCAAGAGCCGTCACTAAGATCGTCGATCGATCCTCAATATAACTGGCTTGCTCTCAGCTCAAAGCGACGAAGATTTCTTCCTCGTTTCCATATTTGGCTCTGTTTCGTTTCCACATTTGGCCGTATTTTGCTGTTTGATGCGAATGAAAGTCGTCCAACTTTTATCAAGCAGGCGTAATTAACTTACGGCTTCAACGTGCCTATGGGGACGACGACCACATCTCTCTTTTTCATTCTGTAGGCATAGTTGCCAGTGGCGGTCAGAACCATTTTGAAGGCTGGGGCTTTCATCTTCGTTGTGTCGATTTTCTCGGCTAACTTACAGAGACTCTCCGCTCCCTCGTTGATGAGTGTCTCTCCTCCGAGCTTTATCTCTATCAGTCCATAGGCGCCATTGCGGAGGTGTACGACAGCATCACACTCTAAGTTGTTTTTGTCTCTATAATGAAAGACTTTGCCGTCCAGCATCTCGGAGTAAACTCTCAAATCTCGTATGCACAGAGTCTCAAACATGAGACCCATCGTGCTAAGGTCGTTGATGAGATCCTTTGGCCCTATGCCTAGTGATGATGTGGCAATGGAAGGGTCTACGAAGTAGTGGGTGCTCGAGGTACGAATAGCCGTTTTGCTACGCAGATTAGGATTCCACGCTTCAGCATCTTCTATTACGAAGATGTCCTGAAGTGCGTTGATATAGCTGGTGACAGTCTTTTCGCTGATGTCAAATCCACCTCCAGTAGTCATGTCTGCCGTTATGGTGCCGATGGAGGCTTGAGTGCCCTGATGACGAGCATAGGAGCGAAGTAACTTGCGTGTGGTCTCAGCACTGCGCTGTACGCCATCTACACGAGATATGTCACTGTGCACTACGCCATCTACATAGTCCTTAGCTTGGTCCAGCGCTATCTCTGTCTCCATATCAATGGCTCTGGGCCAACCTCCCCGACAGATGAGATAGGCTATGTCATCTAGCTCATGAGAGACCTGTCCTGAGACGCTTTCATTGCCCTTGAATAACTCTCTCAAGCTCACCGTGCCCGTAGAGTCTTCACTCTCCCAGAGGCTCATAGGTCTCATCGTGAGCCACGCAAATCGTCCTGTACCACTATGCTCTACCTGACTCATATCTGCAGGGACGGCACTACCTGTAAGAATAAACTGACCTAAATCTGGTCGGTGATCCACCTCATAGCGGATCGCATCCCACAGTCTAGGAGCCAGCTGCCACTCATCAATCAGTCGGGGCGTCGGCCCTACGAGCAACTGATCTATGCTCATCTCGGCCATCTGTAGATAAGTAGCCCGCCGCTTCGGGTCATCCATGTAGATGACGCTTTGTGCTATTTGTTCGGCTGTTGTCGTTTTGCCACACCACTTAGCACCTCGTATGAGAACGGCTCCCTTGCCTCGGAGCTTTTGCTGGAGTAGTTGATCTGCGATTCGCTTCTTGTATGCCATATCCGTAATTTATTTGCTGTCAGTATACAAAGGTACGATTATTTTCTATATTTCTACGTTTGGCTGTGTTTTGTTTCTGTGTTTGGCTGGATTTCGTTTCCGTATTTGGCTGATTTTTGTTTTCACTTTTGGCGAAAAGGTGGTGGCTTAGGGTATTGTATATGTCAAAATAATTACATATCTTTGCGTATGAAGGAGCGAGGTACTACTTCGTAAGAGTTAACCTTGCCCTAATCCTACGCTTGGCAGTCTCTGCCTAGGTCAAGTCCTGGTAGACAAGTCTTGCTGAGCGTACTCAATCCTTTCTAACCGCATCAAGAGCTATGACAATTGGCTTACTGTAGCTTATTGCACCTTAGACGAATCACAAAATACTAGACATAATTACTTATGAAGAAGCTGAACCTCCTCTTTTGGACTCTTCTCTTAGCTCTCTCGGCACTGCCTCTTTGTGCTCAGACGAGCTCTGTAATCAAACTGAAAACTTCGCTGAAGCCAAACGGCGATAACACCATCTGCATCTGGTCTCAGACGACATCGGGACGTATCTGGGTCACGGGAGCAAAGCTTCTTGATAATGAATATCTAGATGGAGAGCCAAACTACTACACTATCACATCTCAAGAGATTACGATCGAGGGTGACGTGACATATCTAAACGTGGATGATAACCACCTTACGAGTATTGACCTATCGGGGAATACTTATCTACGAAGTCTCTTCTGTGCCAACAATGAGTTGGAGCAGATCGACCTTACGAAGAGTGGCTACTTGGCCACCTTCGATGGTCATAATAACCGATTTACATCGCTTGACTTCTCTGGAAATACGAAGATGCGCATCGTAAGCATTGATCGTAATCGCATCAGTGGCGAAGGTATGACCAAAACACTTGAGTCGCTCCATGATCAAAGTGCAGAAACAGGCGAAGTGAAGATCTGGGTGATCGACACGAAGGATGCAAACGAACAAAATGTTTGCACCAAAGAGCAGGTGGCTATTCTCAAGGGGAAGAACTTCCAAGTACTGGATTGGGCTGCAGGTGCTAATAATCGCAAAGGAACCCCTTACGAAGGCTCCGAAAGCGCCGAGAGTGGTCCCTCAATGACCCTCTCCTCTAATCGTACCTCAGGGTCTTGGATATTGGTCATAGATGCTGATAAGAAAGACCGTAGTGAAGTGTGGTTGGATCTGAATGGCAACGGGACTCGCGATGCTGGAGAGCAGCTAGCTGACCGCGATTTCGGAGGTTTTATTGTTAAGCCTGTGGCAGCTAAGGATCTGACGATTTACGGCAGAGTTACGGTCTTAGACTGCCAAGATAATGAGATTACCGACATTGACTTGTCTAAGAATCCATTTCTTAAAGAGTTGAACTGTGGTAAGAATAAACTCACGGCTATAGACCTATCCTCCTGTAAAGCGCTGGAGAAACTTGAGATCTATCATGTGGGACTAGCCTCCCTAGATGTCACTTCAAATAGTCACTTGCGGATTTTAAAGTGCTATGGGAATAACTTAACCTCCCTAGACCTCTCAAAGTGTCCTGAGCTTACGACTTTGGGTTGTGACGAAAATAAGCTTACCTCGCTAGTGCTTACTCAGCAAGCAAAGCTTTCCGCTCTTATGGCTCATGCGAATCAATTGACGCAGATAGATCTAAGCGCATGCAAAGAGCTGAAAAACGTCACGCTGTATGAGAACAAACTGGAGACGATCACTCTTGCGAATCACCCTCTCCTAGAGGAGATGTATGTGTATGACAATAAGTTGCAGACCATAGACCTCTCTGGTTGTCCTGCATTGATGTACTTGAGTATTGGGATGAATCAACTTCACTCTTTGGACATCTCACATTGCCCGCTCATCAAGGACATCTTTTGCCCCAGCAATCAGCTCAAGGATGACGCTGTGACCTCTCTAGTGGCTCAGCTGCCAAATCGCGACAAGGAGAAAGAGGCTGGTAAGCTATACATCATAGATACAGACTGTAGTCCAGCAGACGGAAACTTCTGCTCTAAAGAAAATGTGAAGAATGCACAGTCTAAGCACTGGCAGGTATATGACTACCGCCAGGGGAAAAACGAGGGAACCAATCCTTATGAGGGTGCATTGGACAAGGATATATACACTACAGATCAGCCGAAAGCTATACTAACCTCTCAAGAGTCTACGGGAAAATGGACGCTTCGCCTAGATGCCCCTCAAAATGTCAGAGATAAAGCTTGGATAGACAGAAATAATGATGGTGTATACCAGCAAGGAGAGGAGATCAAAGATTGGGATCGTGAGTTTACACTCCCACGCACTACGACCGAGCTTACGATATATGGCAATATGGAGAAGCTCTACTGTATGTCCAACGATCTTACAAAGATAGATTGTTCTCAGCTTCCTAAATTGGCACGGCTATCTTGTCGAGATAACCTCTTGCAGGAGTTAGACGTGAGTCACAACAAGCAACTCTTAGAGCTCTTTTGCTATGGGAATAAACTCACCACACTAGATGTCTCCCAGAATAAAGATCTAATTCGTTTGGACTGTGAAAAGAACCAAATCACAGCCCTCAATTTCAATGCTAATGACAAGCTAGAAGAGCTTTATTGTCACCACAATCAGTTGACTACCTTGGATCTCTCTAAGAACAGTCTCCTCGGGCGAGTCAACTGCGCTTACAACAACCTCACCTCGCTGAGCCTGCCAGAGCATAATCAGCTCCGCATAGTGAATTGTCACAACAATAAGTTATCCCAAGAGGAGACAAAGGTAGTGGCAACCGCCTTGTGTGATCGATCTGATCTACAGGAGCAGGGTATCATCGTAGCTGTGAATACGATTGATGAGAGTGAGCAAAATGTCTGGACCGCAGAGACCGTATCTCTTATGTCTAGTAAAAACTGGCTAGTCTATGATTGGAAAAACGGAGAGAACAAGGGAAGGAATCCTTATCTTGGTGAACCAAATCATATATCACAGATTACACCTGCTAGACATCAGATTAAGATAGAGGGTACGACCGTTTGGGTAGAAAAGGAGAGTCAGGACATCGTTCGTCTCTATTCCGTTTCGGGCGCACTGATTCTTGAAACTAGAGAGGATCACATCACCCTTCCTTATGAAGGCACTTTCTTGCTTTCTATAGAGGATGCATATTATGTCATAACGATCTAGAGCTCGCGAATTTTATAGGCGGCTTCTTGACCAAGTAGCCTTCACTTTAGATATCCACGGGAGAAGTTGATTTCACCCGTGGATATTTTGTTGTATGACGGGCATGTCATACATCTGTGGTGAAAGTCCACGCGGGGCGT
>NZ_CAMYEZ010000012.1 GCF_947254915.1 uncultured Porphyromonas sp.
CCTCTGTCCTCTCCTTGAAGAAGGTCTTTGCCCCCTTGTACTCCATAGATACAGGTTTCGAGCCGATCCAAATAGATCGCTCTAGCCGTTGCGTCTCGCCACTGGGAGCCGTGATGGTCACCTCTATGCGATAGGTGTGAACTGCCCAAATTTGCGGATTCTGACGCATAGCCTCGGTGCGTAAGTCTGAGAGGGTGATCGGGAACTCAAAGCTCCCATCCGGCTCATTGACCTGGAGCGTGCCAGAGGTGAGTAGCTGATCGGGAACAACCTCATCAAACAACCAGTTCCTATAGCTTCCCGTCACGCTGTAGGCTACAGATGCCTCTGCGAGCGGATAGCCACTGTAAGTCATTGCAGAGCCACGGACAGTGATCGTGTCTCCCAGCTTCATTGCCTCCTCGGGCAGGGTCAAGGAGCCCTCAAAGCTCGGACGCTTATACTCCGCTACGTGAATGGTCGTACTATTGTCAGCAAACTCCTCCACATCGTTGGAGCAAGAGACCTCAATGGTGTAGTAGCCCGTCATCGCCTCTTTAGGAAGCTGGAGGGTCGCATGGAGACGACCCCACTGATCTGTCTGGACTGTGATCGAGTCGATCATATCGTCCTGTGGCGTGTGTAGCTCGATGGTCAGGTCTAGCTTGGGCAGCACCATCGCTTGCTTCGGGTCGTAGCCCCTTCGGTAAGCGACAGCGTAAAGCTCTATCGCATCACCCAGCTGATAGATACTTCTATCGGTCTGTAGGAGTGCCGTGCTGACTGGCTTGGGTAGCTGAAACGAACCGCCCTCGCCACGGTAGCCATACCAATGGTCACATAAGGGCAAGAGCAACCGATGGTCTGTACTCTCCACTAGAAAAGCTTCAGCACGCTCCCGCTTCGCCTGCCTAGGCGTTGCAAAGATACCGAGCTTGTCGGGTGTTCGCTTGCCAATCTTGTCTAGTGTAGGCTTATAGTTCGAGTGCCACCCTGAGCGCTTGTCTCCATAGCTCCACAGCTGTATGGGCGCCGTCTGTGCCTGCCCCGTTAGGGCATTCAGCAGTTGAGTTGTTCCGTTGCCTAGATCCAGCGTCCATAGGTCGCTTACGGTGCAGTCGTAAGTAGTTATGTCTGTCTGCTCCTCGTCTTCTAGTTGTTGCGCTTCTGCCGTGCGATGAGAGACTACTTGCAGGCGATAGTGCCCCGTGGGCAAGGAGGGAAGCTCTATCGAGTCGCTCTGGTGCACCATCGCCTCCAGACCTTGCTTCCCCTGATGTGTGTGACTCCAGACGAGCTTGGCTTGCTTGGGAATTGTGTTTCTTTCAGTCTTGATGGCGTCTTGTGGCGTAAGCGCAAAGAGCTTGAGCTCTAGTCGCTCCACATTGGCCAGCTTCATCTTTACCATTCCCCGATGGGCGGCTAGGATAAAGCTAGTCAGGGAGATGTTTTCCTTTGGCGAAAACAGTCGACCGCGGATATCCTGACAGAACTCAGAGTACTTGCCCTGCTTGTCAAGCCACTCTAGGTAAGGCGTGATGAAGTGGTAGGCACGCAGAGGGTCAGAGCCGTTGGCATAGTAGTAGTATGGGAAGAGTCGCTTGTATATCTCCATCGTCTCAAGGTGCATCTGCTGGCTCTCCTTGAGGAAGCCTTCTAATCGCTTTGCTACGGTACTAGAAGCAGTCCCTCGGGTTCTCTCCTCGAGCGTCACCGCCTGGTAAAGGGCATAGAGCCTAGCCCCCTCGTCCGCTTGCTGGAGTTGATCCTCCGCCAGGAGTGCGCCGAGCCGATCCGACCAAGTGGGGGTGCGTCCGATCTGTTCCTCTATCCACTGCAACCGAGAAAGAGGAAGAACCTTCAGCAGGTGGCTTATGAGCGTATAGCTACCCTCCTTGGAAAGTCGATCAGCGTAGAGCGCATCGGGTAGTTGCTTCGCCTCTTGTCGTGGCATCACCTTGTAGAGTTCAGCACTTGGAGCGAAAGCTATCTCCATCAATGGATCAATAGCTTTCATATAGTCCGCCTCACTCCAGGAGCGAGGCGTGACACTGTCTTGCTCTTGGGTCGTGAGGCTTAGTCCCTCTGACCTCAGGCGCTGATTGTAGCTTCGACTGATATACTGATTCGCTATGTATAGAGCGAGGAAGCGCTGATCCCGCTCCGACAACTTATCCCGTCCTTGCCACGTAGTGTGGAGTAGGGGAAACTGCTCCAGCAGACGGTTGTAGTCTAATCTGCGAAGAGCTGTCTTGTGCGCCTCCAGAGCCTCGATGGTGTAGTAGAGATTGCCCTCACGGAGAGCCTGAGTGGCAAGTCGCTCAGCGCAGGAGAGCGTCTGTGTCGGCAGACGCTTCTTCTGTAAATCCTGTAGCTCCTTGTAGAGAGCTTGGCTAGAGGTAGCTGGTTGCTGTGCCATAGTCATAGTGACAGACAGTAAGGTGGCAAACAATATAGATAGTGTGGTGCGAAGTCTCATAATACAGTCCCATTTGATACCCCTAAGTTACTTGAAAAGATACAAACAAGCAAGGAGCAACGACACATCTAAATTTCGCACGTTCTAGTGTCAAGAGACTTACGGAGAACTATTAGAAAAGAACAAACGAAGTAAGTTTCATTTTTCTCCGTAGATAGTATTACCTTTGCAGTAGCTTGTTTGAGTTATGCAAAGTGTTGTATATCATTGCAGAAGATTGGTCACTTAATCATTACTTACTGCACTTCATAACTCACTCGGCTGTTGACAGCCAATCGTTTGGACCTAAATAATGTTTTTTACCTGAAAATATAGAGCCGTGTCGTATGAATGTCCGTATAGAGCCTAGCTGGCATCGGGTGCTGGAGGAGGAGTTTGAGAAGTTTTACTTTGAGACCTTGACCTCCTTTGTGCGCTCGGAGTACCAGACGAAGAGAATATACCCACCAGGGGGGCAGATCTTTCGGGCCTTTGACCTTTGTCCCTTCGAAGATGTGCGAGTCGTCATCCTCGGGCAGGACCCTTACCACGGCGTGGGGCAAGCCGAGGGACTAGCCTTCTCCGTGCCAGAGGGTGTCGAGGTGCCACCCAGTCTGCGCAACATATTGACCGAGATCTCCTCCGACCTAGGGCATCCCTCGCAGATCGTCGGGGGGCATCTGACTCCCTGGTGCCGTCAGGGAGTCCTCCTGCTGAACGCTACGCTCACGGTCGTGGCACACGAGGCTGGCTCGCATCAGGGACGCGGGTGGGAGACATTCACCGATCAGGTCATCTCCCTCTTGAGTAGCCAGAGAGAGCACCTCGTCTTCATGCTGTGGGGCAACTATGCGCGCTGCAAGCGAGCGCTCATAGATCGCCAGAAGCACCTCATCCTCGAGGCACCTCATCCTAGTCCACTGTCGGCTCATCGAGGCTTCTTCGGCTGTCGGCACTTTTCCAAGGCCAATGCCTACCTACAGCGATACGGCTACGAGCCGATCTGTTGGTGACAAGACCGTAGACATAAGGAGACTGTTGCATAAAGGCGAATCGCTGTGTTGCTTTCGGGATTCGGCTTCGGTCACATACGGAGGTATGCTCCCTTCAGACCTCACCCTCAGCGCCTTGCGCTTCATCCTTTCTGCAAAGTCTAGACAATCTTGCAAGCAAGATTGTGAGACTGTTGACTTTTGCAACAGTCTCATAAGATAGCAAGAGGGTCGCTATTCATATGAGTAGCGACCCTCTGTAATGAAAAGGCAAACAAATAAGGTATAAGCTATAGCCTAGCTGACACGCATACGTGTGTAGCTAGGCTATTGTGCTGTATATCTGTTTTAGCAGACGCCCTGACCAATCATTGCCTTGGCAACCTTCATGAAGCCTGCAATGTTAGCACCCTTGACGTAGTTGATGTAGCCGTCTGGCTCCTTACCATACTCTACGCACTGAGTGTGGATGTCCTTCATGATCTGATGTAGACGCTCGTCTACCTCAGCCTCAGACCAGTAGATGTGAGCTGCGTTCTGTGACATCTCTAGGCAAGAGCAAGAGACACCACCGCAGTTGACAGCCTTACCAGGAGCGAAGATGAGGCGCTTCTCAACGAAGAACTCAGCAGCCTCTGCTGTACAACCCATGTTAGAAACCTCAGCAACGATTGTTACACCGTTTGCAACAAGCTTCTTAGCATCCTCAAGGTTGAGCTCGTTCTGGATAGCGCAGGGGAGAGCGATGTCTACCTTGTGCTCCCAAGGCTTCTTGCCAGCGAAGAACTGTGCGCCAAACTTCTTAGCGTATGGCTCTACGACGTCGTTACCACTGTTGCGGAGCTCGCACATGTAGTCAAACTTCTCCTGCGTGTTGATACCGTTCTCATCGTAGATGTAACCATCAGGACCAGAGATGCAGACGACCTTAGCGCCTAGCTCAGTAGCCTTCATAGTAGCACCCCAAGCGACATTACCGAAGCCTGAGACAGCGACTGTCTTGCCCTTGAACTCGATGTTGTGCTGCTTGCAGATATCATTGACCATGTAGATAGCACCGTAGCCAGTAGACTCAGGACGGAGGCGTGAACCACCGAACTCAAAGCCCTTGCCCGTGAAGGTACCAGTGCACTCACGGGTGAGCTTCTTGTACATACCGTACATAAAGCCTACCTCACGACCACCGACACCTACGTCACCTGCAGGTACGTCCATGTCTGGGCCAATGTACTTGTAGAGCTCTGTGACATAAGCCTGGCAGAAGCGCATGATCTCGCGCTCGCTCTTACCCTTTGGAGAGAAGTCAGAGCCACCCTTGCCACCACCCATAGGAAGAGTAGAGAGGGCATTCTTGAAGGTCTGCTCGAAGCCGAGGAACTTGAGCGTAGAGAGGTTCACCGTGTGGTGGAAACGCGTACCACCCTTGTACGGGCCAATGGCATTGTTGAACTGTACGCGGTAACCGAGGTTGATCTGTACCTCACCCTTGTCGTCTACCCAGGGGATACGGAAGGTGAAGATACGGTCGGGCTCAACGAGGCGCTCGACGATCTTGTTCTTCTCAAACTCTGGATGCTGGTTGTAAATGTCCTCAATAGAAAGGAGGACCTCACGGACAGCCTGGATGAACTCCGGCTCGCCTGGATGCTTTGCCTCTAGCTGGGCAATGATCTCACTTGTCTTCATTTGATTTAATGATTAGGATTATCGGATATGTACCACAAAGTTACGCCTTATTTCCCAATGAAGCAAGTATTCGGCACTCCAAAATGCAAAAAGATTCATCCTCCCGCCCCAGGCATACTTGTACACCTAGGGTGGAAGCCAACTAGAGCTGATTTCTTGTACCGACAACTTCGGGGGGATACGAAGTATTTGCCAAATAACTCACTAGGAGATCTCAAATCTCTACCGAGGAAATCAGAAATACATCGGAAGTTCGAAATAAAACTTCGGAAGAATGAAATGAAACTTCGGAAGAAAGATTTCAAAGTTCCGAGGAATTTGCCGATTGCTCCCTGGGGATTTTCCATTTCCTCGGGAGAAACCAGTATCTGAGCGCATCTCTCTCCGTATAATATTCAGAATTTAACTAATCGAAGGGAGAAGTCCTGACAGGCTTCGAACGATAGATGCTGAACGTTCGCATTGTTTTGATATACAACAGATTACCGACTATTTGGTATTGCTGTTCTAAGGATTACGCTCTACCTTTGCACTGTGTAAGGGTGTCCATAGGACGATGCTTTTTTAGCTCCTCGCTGAGCGCTCTTGCGCATAGGGTCTATTTTAAGTAAAACGGCTCCAAGTATATAACAACAGATCAATATGAGACAATCAAACAATCAATCTCTAGGCGCATTGGGACGCCTAGGACGCTCCATGGGGAGCAAGCGACCGCTCGCTTATCTAGGGCTGGTCTGCTCTGCTGTGGCGCACGTGGTGGCACTGGTGCCATTCATCTTTATTTGGCTTATCCTGCGGGAGTTGCTCGGTGGCTCTGTAGACTCCAGCGCCATCACGCGATGGGCTTGGTGGGCAGTCGGGGCGGGACTGCTCCATATACTCCTCTATGGGGTGGCATTGATGCTGACGCATGTGGCAGCCTTTAGGGTAGAGCGGACTCTGCGAGGGGATGCTATGAAGCGTATGCTGGAGATGCCCTTGGGCTTCTTCGATCAGCAGAATCTAGGCAAGCTCAAAAACGTCATCGACGACAATGTTGGCCTGACCCACACTTTCTGCGCTCATCAGTTGCCAGACCTCGTTGGGACGCTGGTCTGCTTTGTGACGCTCTGCGTGATGATGTTTGCCCTGGAGTGGCGCATGGCTCTGCTCTGTCTCATACCTGTCTTGATACAGCTCCTAGCGATGGGCTCTATGATGACCAACAAAGCGTACCGTGAGAGTATGGGAGCCTATATGAATCACCAGCAAAGGATGAGTAGTGAGGCGGTTGAGTATGTGCGTGGTATGCCCGTGGTGAAAGCTTTCCAGCAGTCGATCTACTCCTTCAATGCTTTTCACCAGACGCTACTGGACTATGCTAAGTGGGCGAAGGTGTATGCTCGTAGTTGTCGGCGGATGTTTAGCATCTATACGGTAGCTTCCTTTGGCTATGCCTTTATCTTGGTACCCTTTGCCTATTATCTCTTGAGCCGAGGCGAAGATATGGTCAGTGTGGTGAGCAGCTTGGTCTTCTTTATCCTCGTGACGCCCTTCATCGGGGAGTGTACGATGCGGCTCATGTATGTGGTCAGTGGCAAGCGTGAGGCTGTGCAGGCTTTGGATAGGTTGGATGCCCTCTGCGATGCCACTTCGGGGGCAAAGAGCAGTACGCCTCTTACGCTCTCTAGTCATACGATCCAGCTGGAGGGGGTGTCCTTTAGATATAGTCCAGAGGCTCCTCTGGCGGTGAGTGATGTGACGCTCACAATCCCTGAGGGCGCCTGCGTGGCTCTCGTAGGAGCTAGCGGGAGTGGCAAGACAACGCTGGCTCGTCTCGTGGCTCGCTTTTGGGATGTAGAGACAGGGCGGATTACTATCGGGGGAGAAGATATAAGTCAGGTTGCTGTCGAGGAGGTGCTACGGCACATCTCCTTCGTCTTCCAGAGTGAAAGGCTCTTTAAGAAGTCCATCCGTGACAATGTAGCCTACGGATCTACTAAGGCTACAGACGAAGAGATCTATGCGGCTCTCGACAAAGCGCACTGCCTAGAGCTGGTGCGTAGTTTGCCACAAGGGTTGGACACGGTCATCGGCTCTAAGGGTGTCTACCTCAGTGGGGGAGAGCAGCAGCGGATAGCTTTGGCGAGAGCCTTCCTCAAGGATGCGCCGATACTGCTCCTGGACGAGGCCACCTCTTTTGCCGATCCTGAGAGTGAGCATGCGATCCAGGAGAGCCTGCATCGTCTGATGGCGCACAAGACCGTCCTGATGATAGCGCATCGTCTCTCCTCGGTCGTCAATGCGGATCTCATCGTGGTGATGCAGCAGGGACGCATCGTAGAGCAAGGCACCCACACGGAGCTACTGGCTCGTACTAATGGACTCTACGCCTCTATGTGGCAAGAGTATCAAGAATCTATCAAATGGACTATATAAGCTATGAAGCATCTAAATCTAATCAACTGGATGGAGCGCAAGATGGCGCTCTCGCCTAGAGGAGCGCACAACTTCCTCTCGGCTTGTCTCTGGACTGGTGTGCAAAACCTCTCCTTCATGCTCCCCGTGATGCTCGTTTATCTCCTAATGATGGAGCTATTTGGCGAGAGCAGAGACCTCACCCTCTGGGGGCTGGTAGGGATGGCACTCCTATCTATAATAGGTATGTATCTCATCACTCGCAGACAGTACAACAGTACCTTCCTAGCCGTCTACAGCGAGAGTGCTACTATGCGCATACGACTAGCGGAGAAGATGAGACGACTACCGCTCTCCTTCTTCGATCGCCACGATGCGAGCGATCTGACAAGCCGTGTGATGTCTGATGTCTCATTTCTTGAAAACGCCTATTCGCATATACTGCCGCAGATGGTTGCTTCCTTTATCGTCCTCATCTTGGCGGGCTGTGGATTAGCCTTCTTAGATTGGCGGTTAGCCGTGGCGCTATTTTGGGCAGCGCCCGTGTCGCTCCTGATCCTATGGGGATGTTTGGCTTCGCAAAAGCGCTCCTTCATCAAGGCATCTAAGTCGCAACTCTCTGTGAGCGAAAAGGTCGAGGAGGGGCTACAGCTACATCAGACGATCAAGGCATACGGTGGCGAAACGCTCTATATGACAGAGCTGGATGCCGTCTTGGCGAGTCATGAGCGCACCAGCTTTAACACCGAGTTGGCTAGCTTCGTCGTGGTCAATGGACTACGCTCTTTGCTACAACTGGCGATACCGACGCTGGTCATCGTGGGGAGCCACCTTTACCTAGCGGGAGAGGTGTCGCTCGGCATCCTCCTCTTCTTCCTGCTCATCTCCGTGTCGGTCTATACACCACTGACTATGCTGATGACGAATGCACTCGTAACGCTCTTTGCCTCTGTGCGGATAGATCGTATGAATGAGATCTACAATATGCCGACGCAGGAGGGGCGGACAGACTTTGCGCCTAAGAGCTTTGACCTAACGTTTGAGGATGTATCCTTTTCCTACAATGAGGGTGCGCAGGTGCTGAGTCATGTCTCCTTTACCGCCAAGCAAGGCGAGGTGACGGCTCTCGTCGGTCCGAGCGGTGGGGGCAAGAGTACCTGTGCACGACTAGCCTCCCGCTTCTGGGACTGTCAGAGTGGGGGCGTATCGCTCGGAGGCGAAGACTTAACAGCAGTTGATCCAGAGACACTTCTCAAGTACTACGCCATCGTCTTTCAAGATGTGGTACTCTTTAATAATACGGTGCTGGAAAACATTCGCATCGGACGCAAAGAGGCGACAGATGCCGAGGTACTTGAGGCAGCCCGGCTGGCGCAGTGTGACGACTTTGTAGTGCGGTTGCCCGAGGGGTACCAGACGCAGATAGGGGAGAATGGCAGTCGCCTCTCTGGCGGTGAGCGTCAGCGCATATCGATAGCTCGAGCTATCCTCAAGAATGCTCCGATCATCATCCTCGATGAGGCGACTGCGAGCCAAGATGCGGAGAGTGAGACGCATATACAGCGGGCTCTCTCACAGCTTACGACGGATAAGACGGTGCTAATCATTGCCCATCGTATGCGTACGATACGCAATGCGGATCGCATCGTAGTACTCTCTGGGGGCACGGTCGCTGCTTCTGGCACGCCTGACGAACTGTACGATGTGCCGGGCTACTACCGCACAGCTTGTGACCTGCAGCGAGTAGAGAGCTAGGCGAAGGCAACTTAGCTGTAGCTCGTACTGACCCCTTTGGCGAAAGCTGTGGGGCGGACTTGGAACCTCTTTGTATCGTGCTGGCTTAGTAGTACATATGAGCTCCAAAATCAGTTCCCCTCTTGGAACTTTTTAGTTCCAAGGGAGGAACTTTTCGGTTCCTAGGGAGGATTCGGCAAATTCTTCTGAAGTTTTATTTCATTCATTTGATGTATTTCGGCTTTTCTCCCAGGAGATTTGTGATTGTATAGGGAGATATTGGAGCTATCAGAGTGGTTGGAGTGACGGTGTGAGGTCTGTGTGGGGAGTCGCTATCCACGAATTGTTGTATTTTTGTCCAAACACTTACTACAATCTAAACTCTAGACGTATGAAGATAGCAGTCGCAGGTATGGGCTATGTGGGACTCTCGGTGGCGGTGCTCCTGGCGCAGCACCACGAGGTGGTGGGCGTGGACGTCCTGCCCGATCGGGTAGACCTGATCAATCAGCATCAGTCTCCGATACAGGACGACTACCTCGAGGAGTACTTGGCGACACGACAGCTTCGGCTACGTGCTACGCTAGATGCCGAGGAGGCTTATCGAGGGGCGGACTTTGTCGTGGTGGCTACACCGACCAACTATGATCCAGTGCAGAACTTCTTCAACACATCTGCCGTTGAGACGGTGGTTACTGCCGTACGAACCTGCAATCCCGCTGCGACGATCGTGGTCAAGTCTACGGTGCCTGTGGGCTATACGGCTCACCTGCGCAAGTTGATGGGGTACGATGACATACTCTTTGCGCCAGAGTTCCTTCGTGAGAGCAAGGCGCTCTACGACAACCTTTACCCTTCGCGCATTATCGTGGGTTATGACAAGCAGAGTGCGCATCAGCGGGAGCGTGCAGAGCGCTTTGCCGAGCTGATACGTGAGGGGGCCATTCGCCAAGATATGCCTGTGCTGCTGATGGGTACGACGGAGGCTGAGGCGGTCAAGCTTTTTGCCAATACCTATCTGGCTCTGCGGGTCTCCTACTTTAACGAACTGGACACCTATGCAGAGCTTAAGGAGCTGGACAGCAAGAGCATCATTGAGGGAGTCTGCCTAGATCCTCGCATTGGCGATCACTACAACAATCCCTCCTTTGGCTATGGAGGCTACTGCCTGCCTAAGGATACGAAGCAGCTCCTCGCTAATTACGATGCTGTGCCGCAAAATATCATTGGCGCGATCGTGGCGAGCAATCGTACGCGCAAGGACTTCATCGCTGATCAGGTCCTCAAGATGGCGGGCTACTATAGTTATATGGAGGAGAATCAGTACGACCCGACGCAAGAGCGTGAGTGCGTCATCGGCATCTACCGCCTGACGATGAAGAGTCACAGCGACAACTTTCGCCACTCCTCGATCCAGGGGGTGATGAAGCGCATCAAGGCAAAGGGGGCTAAGGTGATTATCTACGAGCCTACGCTAGCGCAGCATACGACCTTCTTCGGGAGCCTCGTGGAGAACGACTTAGCGACCTTTAAGGCTCGCTCTCAAGCGATCATTACGAACCGCTACCACGCCGACCTAGACGATGTCGCCGAGCGGGTCTATACACGAGATATCTTCCGCCGTGACTAGAGCGGGAGGAGTTGTTTTCTCTTAGTTGTCAAACGTTTAATTCACACTTTAATCTATCAAGAAGCATGATACAACCCTTTACATACTACAATCCCACGCGGATTGTCTTCGGCGAAGGTCGCATAGCTCAGCTCTCACGACTCATTGATCCACACTACCGCATCCTCCTGGTGATGGGTGGTGGTAGCATACGACGCAATGGCGTCTACGATGCCGTGTGCCAAGCACTGGAGGGACGCTCGGTGACCGAGTTCTGGGGCATAGAGTCCAATCCTACGGTTGAGACGATCCGTAAGGCTGTCCAGCTGGGTCGTCAGGAGCAGTGCGACTTTGTCCTAGCTGTAGGCGGTGGATCAGTCATTGATGCGAGCAAGCTGATCATCGCTGCGATGTGCAGTGACCAGGACCCCTGGGATATAGTCCGTGCTGGCAAGCATAGAGGCGAGCATCTACCGCTTGGGGTCGTACTCACTATCCCTGCTACGGGGTCGGAGATGAATAGCGGTGGAGTTATCTCTTGTCGGAAGACGCAGGAGAAGTATTCGTTCTCGAGTAAGCATCCACGCTTCGCTATCTTAGATCCTCGTGTGCCTACCTCGCTACCTCCTTACCAAGTGGCGTGTGGACTGGCAGATACTTTCGTCCATGTTATGGAGCAGTATATGACGACGATGCGGAGTCCACTCCTGATGGATCGTATGGCTGAGGGAGTGCTACACACGCTCATCGAGATTGCACCAGGGCTAACGCACAATCATCAGGATGTTGACCTGATGGGTGAGTTTATGCTCTGCGCTACTGTCGGGCTCAATGGCTATCTCTCGTGGGGCGTGGACCAAGACTGGAGTACGCACTACATAGGTCACGAGGTGACCGCCCTGACGGGACTAACGCACGGACATACGCTTGCTATCATCCTACCCGCTACGCTACAGATAATGCGCCATCTGGGCAAGCAGGATAAGCTCCTGCAGTATGCGACTCGTATATGGGGCTTGACAGCCCAGTCATGCCAAGGCGAGGAGCATGCTATCACGGCGGCTATCGAGGCAACGAAGCAGTTCTTTGCTAAGCTCGGTCTCTCGGTCACGCTACGCGATGCGGAGGTTTCTCACGAAGTAATCGACGAGGTGGTGCGTCGCTTCACAGAGCGTGGCACGGTGCTCGGAGAGCATCAGAATATGACCCCAGAGATCGTACGACAGATCTTGGAGCTGGCTTACGAATAAGTCGCTTCCGTAAGAATGTGTATCTTTGTAACCGCAAAGTTTGATGCGCTCCTCGCTCTAAGTCAGTATGGGCGAGGAGGCGCCTCCAAGGGTTAAGTATAGACATCATTTCAAACAACAGATAAGCAAGACACACTATGCAAAAGAATCAGGACTGGAAGTCCTATTATCAATCTCATCTGACCACCCCCCTAGAGGCTCTCAAGAAGGAGCTTACAGAGGGGTGTAACATTGTCGTAGGTCATGCAGCAGCGGCCCCAGACACAACCCTCAAGAGTATGATGGAGCATGTCGCTGAGCTACCTGCAGGTAATATCTTTCACGTCCTGTACTATGGCGCTGGCTACCAGTTTACGCCAGAAATAGCGAAAAACTTTAATCTCAAGATCAACTTCCTTGAGTCTAACGCTCGCAAGGCGTGCCGTGCGGGCCTAGTGGACTTCTTCCCTTGCCACTTTCACGAGGTGCCAGGACTCTTTACCGATGGCTTCTATCCTGTGGATGTAGCTATCGTGCAGTTGACCAGACCCAATGAGGAGGGCTACTGCTCCTTTAGCCTCTCGTGCGACTATACCAAGCCAGCTACCGATGCTGCGCGGGTGGTCATCGCAGAGGTCAATGATCAGCTTCCCTTCATCGGTGGTGACAACCTGATCCATGTGACGAAGTTGAATCATATCATCGAGGTGAGCACGGCTGTACCCGAGGTGCCTCCCGCTGTGCCTGGCGAGATAGAGCGCAAGATCGGTGAGATCTGTGCTTCAATGATCAAGGATGGCGACACGCTACAGCTAGGCATTGGTGCTATCCCCGATGCTGTCCTGAGCAACCTTAAGGATCGCAAGGATCTAGGTATCCACTCAGAGATGATCACCGATGGTGTCATGAAGTTGATGCGTGAGGGTGTCATCACGGGCAAGCGTAAGACGCGCAACCCTAACAAGGTGGTCACGGCCTTTGCGATGGGTACGAAGGAGCTGTACGACTTCTTTGACCACAATGAGGAGGTTGAGATGTATCCTGTGAGCTATACGAATGACCCCTTTGTCGTGGCAAGTATCGACAACATGGTTTCGATCAATTCCTGCCTAGAGATCGACCTCCTCGGTCAGGTCAATGCAGAGAGTATCGGCTACAGCATGCTCAGTGGCTCTGGCGGTCAGGTGGACTTCATGCGTGGTGCTAGACGCTCCAAGGGCGGGCGCAGTATCCTCGCCTTTGCCTCCACTGCCAAGGGTGGCGAGATCAGCCGTATCGTGCCTATCCTAGCAGAGGGTGCAGCCATCACAACGGGTCGCAACGATGTGGACTACGTCATCACGGAGTATGGCGTGGCACGTCTCCGTGGTAAGACGGCTCGTGAGCGTGCTGAGGCTCTGATAGGCATAGCGCATCCTAAGTTTAGAGAGATGCTTCAGGAGGCTGTCGTACAGCGCTGGGGCGAGTAGTTTGAGCTTACCGACTATCATATGCGAGTCTCCTCTAGTAGCGACACTGGTACCGTCGCTCAGAGGAGACTCGCTTAGCTTTTTGAGAAATCCTATCCTTAGCAGTCTTACGTTGTTTAGTCAGAGGACACTTGACAAGGAGTACCCTTTCCTCAACAATGCCTGCTCTCAGACGAATAGCTGAGCGACGTAATGGACGATCGGTATTAGTATGGAGGTGAAGACGCCCATGATACCGATAGCCAAGCCTCCGATAGCGCCCTCGAGGGCTCCCATCTGGATGGCTACCGAGGTGCCTACGCCGTGCGCAGCTGCACCTAGTGCCAGTCCCTTGGCGATGCTACTCTCTATGCGTAGCCACTTGAAGAGTGGAGGTCCTATGACGCCACCGATGATGCCAGAGATGACGACCACCACTGCTGTCAAGGCTGGGATACCGCCGGACTGCTCTGAGAGTGCGATAGCGATAGGGGTTGTGACTGAGCGAGACTCCATCGAGTGGGCTATGGGGGCTCCAGCACCTAGCGCATAGGCTAGCCCGACAGCACTGAGGATGCCGATCAGCGAGCCTACAAAGAGCGAAAACATAATGGATACAACGCGACCACGGAGATACTTAGACTGTTCGTAGAGGATGTAGCCCAGCGATACGACCGAAGGTCCTAGGAGGAAGTCAATCAGCTGGCTCCCCTCTTTATAATCCTCGTACGAGGTTCCCGATAGGTAGAGCATCAAGATGATGAGTCCTATAGTAACGATGAGCGGGTGAAAGAGCCCGATCCTCACCTTGCGGTATAGGAGTAAGCTGAGGAAATAGATCCCTATAGTGAGTGGCAAGCAGTAGATAGGCTTGCTCAGGAGCAGTGTGATGAGGTTTATCATGCGTTGTCGTTAGTTTTTTGCTCTTTATGGTGCCGCTCGAAGCGGTGCTGCATCCGTCCCACGACCACCAATACCAGTGCCGTGCTGACGACCATAGAAATAATGATGGCAGCCCAATACTGCTGGATAAGCTCGACTTGGGTGATCAGCCCCACGCCAGCTGGCACGAAGAAGAGCCCCATATTGAGCGTAAGAAACTTGGCGACGCTGTCCACCTTGTCAGGCTTGATCAGCTTCGTCTCTAGAGCTAGAAAGAGGAGGATCAGGCCGATCACACTCCCTGGGAGAAAGTGCCCGATCATCATGCCGATCAGTTCACCCACGGCAAAGAAAAAGAGCACCCAAAAGCATTGTACGAGAGACTTCATCTATAAAATCAACATGAATTCAAAAGGAATTGACTGCAAAGGTAGTAAACTTCACACTACTAAGCCTGCACCTCCTCGGAGTTCTCCTCGGATAAGTAAGACTAGCGGTAACGCACCCATATAGAAAGAGAGCTCCACAAGTCAAGGAAGACTTACGGAGCTCTCATCGTATCTATAGCTGTCCTCCAGCTAGGAGGGGCTTTTATCTAGATGAATTGCTGTGCATCACGAGGATAGGTGTCCCTGCGTGGAAGAGCATGCGCCGAGCCATCGTCGGGTTAAAGAGCTTGGCGAGTACACGTCGCTTATAGGTATTGACCACGATCAGCTCTACCTGATGGATTGCGACAAACTCTTCTAGAGCGGCATAGAGCTCTCCTTCGCTTAGCTTGGACCACTCGATGTGCGCATCGGGATACTGCTGCTTATTGTACTCCTGAATGGCTTGCAGCTGTACGTCTCCCCACTTGCCCTCAGAGCGTGACACGTTGAAGAGTCTGTACTCTGGCGCTAGGGGCTTCATCAGTTGCATCATCTGATCGAAGAGTACGAGGTCTCTCTGGTCGAAGCTGGTCGCCACGCCTACATGCTTGACCTGCATGAGGTCGTCGATAGCAATCTTCTCAGGGACTACCAGGACGGGAGCTTGGGCACGGTCAATGATTTCGGCAGCGACACTACCGACGATGTAGTCGCTATCCTCTGTCTTGCCTCGTGTACCCATGATGATGATGGCTGGGAGGTTGCGCTTAGCATAGCGTAGGATCTCATCGGCAGGGATGCCGTCACGGATGGTGGTGCGGTAGGTGACCTGGGGTAGTGAGCCGTCAGCCATCTTGGCATCGATCTCTTTCGAGAGTTCAGTCATCTGCTGCTCAGCTTTTCCCGCCTCCTGTTGCGAAGCCTCCTGTATCTGTGGTAGCAGTGCCGTAAAGTCGCCATAGGGGAAGTTCATCTGAGGCATTGTGCCCGTATATACGTGCATGAGTAGCACGTGTAGCTCTCGGCGTGCTGCAAAGTGGAAGCCGAGCTTGACGATCTTGTCCGTATAAGAGCTAAAGTCTACGGGGATGAGCACGTATCCCTTGTATGCAGCAACGTGAGCCGTGTCGGGAGATTCGTTGGCTAGGTCAGACTTCTCCTGCAGGACATCGTACGCCTCGTCTAGATCCCACTTGAGGTCCTCTATATAGGCTAGTGCGCGAGGTAGGTCACGCTCTGCGATACGTACTCGTACGCCCGTCGAGAAGATAGGCTGTACGGTATTGACATTGTGTAGGGTAGCTGGTATGCCTTGGCTTTGGAGCAGGCTCTGGAGTATCTGCGCCTTTTCGTAGGTATGTATAGCTACAGTCACCAGCTTGGACTGGTCTTTGTCTTGTGGCATAGATGTAGTGATAATGGTTAATGTAAGCGTGGGGTATCGCTCGGGTGTCGACAACCTTGTGATAGGGTTAAGAAGAGCAGTCAGTGACTGGTCGGCCACTGACTGCTACGAGCTTTTTTCTTTAGAGGACAGGCTCCTCGCCTATGATGGTACGAGCCTGATTGAGGATGGTGTTGTCGTCAATGACTACGATACCTCCATCGGGACCTGCCTCGATGTGTACTCCAGCACCACGACCATCTTCGTAGTTAGCACCTCCGAAGTAGTTCCTGACGGTGTCTACGCGGAGACCCAGTTGCTCTGCGATCTTGTGCATGGAGCCATCGGGTAGGCTATCCTTGATGCGACGCAGTTCGTTGAATGAGATTGTTTCCTTTGCCATAACTGTATGTACTTAGTGATTTGTATGAGTTCTCTTATTCCGCCACTAACTTACAACATTTCTACTAGATATGCAAGGGGGCAAAGGTGCAAGTGGTCAATTGTCCGTATCGGAGAGGAACATTGAGATGGTACCACCGCTGGCTATCTGGCTGTGCTTGACCCAATAAACCGTGTGGGGGCGCCCTCCGATGGTAAGGTCTGAGATATACTTATTGACTTGAGAGGCTCCCTGCGCTTTGATCGTGAGATGGCGCCCGCCTCCCATATCAATGTTGATCTCGTTGAAGGAAGGTGCGACGATTGAGTAGCCGTTTATGCCTGGTGCTACAGGGTATAAGCCCATCATGGCGAAGACCAGCGATGCGCTCAGAGAGCCGTAGTCGTCAGGCCCTGGATAGCCGAAAGAACCGACTCCAAAGAAGTAGTCGATGGTGTGACGGACAAACTTCTGCGCATAGTGTGGACGACCCATCAAGTTGTAGGTAAAGAGGAAAGCGAAGAGATCGGGATTGACATTGAGCGAGTGTAGCGAACTACTGAAGAGGCTATCAATATTGATCTGTCCCTCGGGTAGTAGTATAGGAGCCGAGTCACTCGGATACTCTAGGATAGAGGCGACTTGCTGTGCCGAGAGCCTGCCAGCCACTGGCACATAAGTATCGCTCAGCTCTGAGTACTCTCTAGCAAGAGCCGTGTAGCCCAGACTATTGGCAAGTTGTGAGAGACACCAAAGCTTGTAACCAGAGCGTCGCTCAGGGTCTGCATCGATAGCGGTGCGGAGCACCTCAAAGGCTTGTCTGATATCCTCGTCGAGGAGCCCCTTGGCGAGTGCATCCGTGAGGAGGAAGAGCAGTGGCGACTCCTCCGTGTAGATCACACTCCCCAGGTCAAGCGTCTTCAAGAGTCGTCCTCCAGAGTCACGTATAGCTCGGAGATAGGAGACGATAACTTCATGCATCATGTCTGGCTCATAGAGCATCAGTAGAGGATAGTTGGTCTCGTAGGTGTAGTTTAGGTTATCTTGGCTGTACTGAGTGATCCCCTCGTCACTATGTACCGAGTCATCAATAGGAGAGTAGTACTGTCCATCCTCGGAGATGCTGACGGGCCATAGGTGCGAGCGGTATAGAGCGGTGTAAAACTTACGCATGTTCACCTCTGTACCGCCAGAGACCTCCACTTTGCGCAGGCTCTTCTGCCATTCGTTGCGGGCAGCCTTGACTAGAGGAGCGTACTCAAAGCTCTGGATCTGTGTGGTTAAGTTTCGCTTAGCTTGCTCGCAACTGATGAGCGATATGCCATACTTGGCTACGATACGCTTATTGGGCTTCTGTAGTCGTAGCGTGAGGCACTCATAGGTTGTGTCCTTGGGGGATATGGCGCTCGTCATCTGCTCTATATTTGTATTCAGCTGCAAGTATAAGTAGATGCGTGTCGGCGTGGTGCCCCCGTAGGAGACCTCAGCCGTGAGAGCATCATCGGCCACTTGCTCCCAGGAGGTCGAGTCTCGGCGGTCTATATATAAGGAGAGCTGATGCGCATCGCTACCATTGTAGTCGCGTGAGGAGAGATCATAGAGACCGCTCATAGAGGTAAGCGAAAAGTCCACATTGACCTGTAGCTCATCAAGGTAAAGGTGGTAGCTGTACGGGGTAATCTCTTGAAAGTCGAAGCTGAGTCTCCCCGAAGGGTCTTGATTGGCGTGGGCACTCTCGGGGATTAGGTAGAAGAGCGGGCGACCATCTATGTCTGGCGTGTAGAGCGGTAGTCCCTTGATACGAGCCGACCGCAAGCTCTCCTTGAATGGGATGATACGCAGCAGACTGTGAGGGAGCTGTACGATGGGAAATATCTCCTCGCTATGCTCAGCATCCCACGTGCCCTGATGAACATCCACATAGTCTACAAGTAGTGGGGTAGAGCCAAAGACCCCCTCTCCGACCTTGCTACAACTACTGCTGAGGAGTAGCGGGAGCAAAAGTAGCGTAGTCAGGATCGTCCGTTTGGTCGTGTGTGAGAAGTAAGCGAGTCTCTGCTTCATCGGATTATGATTTCGTCTATAAGGTCGTACTGTAGGTGCGCATTGATCTGCTCTATGAGCTGTTGCTGCGTGAGCCGTATCTCTTGTCGCAGGCTAGCCGAGGTGATGCGCATTCGCAGGGTATGGTCTGAGATCGATAGCTCACGTATCTGTCGTCTGAGCGGGTAGAAGCGTGTGCGCAGGTATTGGAGCGCCTTGAGCTCGAGGAGCCCTTGGTCTACCTCTGGGCTCTCGGAGAGCCAGTCTGATAAGATTTTCCCTAGAGGCTTAGGATCTTTGCGCTGCATGTGAGTTGTCTATCGTTTGCTGAGTGCAAATATAAGAAGAAAGCTAGAGATTAGACTTTAGAGAGCGAAGGCTAAGTGGTTGACTTGACCACTTAGCCTTCGCTCTTAACCTTTGTGCCCAGAGCCGGGATCGAACCGGCACAGGTTTAACCCCATCGGTGTTTGAGACCGACGCGTCTACCAATTCCGCCATCTGGGCGATGCCTCTCGCTAGACGGTTGCAAAGGTACGAAAAAAGAATTTAGAACCGCTAGCCCTGTAGGAAGGCAGCAGGGCAAACGCAGTATAATCTTTGTGTTCAGCTATCTAAGCTTGACGAAAATCCTGGAGTATGTAGATTGACCTTGCTACGTAGCGCTATAGACTCACGCTATAACGACTCCTATATCTCCGCAGAGTCCAATATCTCCCTAGGAATTTCACCAAATCTCCCGAGGAAACGAAAATTCTCCACGGAGGGACGAAATAAAACTTCGGAAGAATGAAATGAAACTTCGGAAGAATGAAATCATAAGTCCGAAGAATTTTTCTTTTCCTCACTGGACAATCCAAGATTTCCACGGAGGAATCTTTCGATTTCCTCCACCGTTTGATTTCTTTCATAGAGATGTGGATTAAGTCGTTCGCTATAATGCGTCAGCTCTACCAGTTTTACGAAGAGAGGCTAAAAGTTCCTTCCTTCATTCATTTACAATACTACGAAGAGGTGTGGGCTATTCCCTTTTTCGCTAACTTTGCTGACGTATGAAGGGTGATCCATTTGATATTCGCGAGGAGCGTACGCCCCCGCAGAGCTTGTCTGATCTACAGCAGGAGGAGCAGTTGCGCCCCTCCTACTTCGATAGTTTCCGAGGTCAGGGACATGTAGTGGACAATCTGAAGGTCTTCGTCGAGGCGGCTCGTCGCCGTGACGAAGCGCTTGACCACGTCCTCCTCTACGGTCCTCCTGGACTGGGCAAGACGACTCTCTCGCACATCATCTCGCACGAGCTAGGAGTCGGTATGAAGATTACTTCGGGACCTGTCTTGGAGAAGGCGGGAGACTTAGCGGGATTGCTCACTTCGCTAGAGCCTCGAGACGTGCTTTTTATTGATGAGATCCATCGCCTGAGCCACACCGTGGAGGAGTATCTCTACTCGGCTATGGAGGACTTTCGGATCGATCTGATGATCGACAAAGGGCCAGGAGCGCGCTCCATACAGATAGACCTCAACCCCTTTACACTAGTGGGAGCGACCACGCGCAGCGGTCTGCTGACGGCTCCGCTGCGGGACCGCTTTGGCATCAACCTACATCTAGAGTACTACGACGTGGATACGCTCACGGACATCGTGCTGCGCTCGGCTCGTATCCTAGAGGTGCCGTGTGAGGAGGAGGCTGCTCGGGGTATCGCTCTGCGTAGTCGTGGCACGCCTCGTATTGCCAATGCGCTCCTAAAGCGTGTGCGAGACTTTGCGCAGGTCAAGGGCAACGGGGTGATCGATAGCGATATTACGACAGTGGCGCTCGAAGCGCTACACATAGATAAGCATGGGCTGGATCATACGGATCACAAGTTGCTGAAGACCATCATTGATAAGTTTGACGGAGGTCCCGTCGGACTGAGCACCATAGCCACAGCCATGGGCGAGGACCCTGGCACGATCGAGGAGGTGTATGAACCATTTCTCATTCAGGAGGGCTTCATACAGCGTACTCGTACGGGACGGCAGGCGACACGCTTGGCGTATGCTCACTTGGGGCGTACCTATCGGCAGGATTTGCCTCCAGAGGTGTCGCTCTTTGACTAACTAAAAGCCTTTTCTCCCTGCGCCATGTCCTCACTAGAGATGCAAGCCTCAGAGTTAGTAGCTAAGCGGTACACGCTGACGGAGCTACTAGGCTCGTTGCAGCGCTGCATTGACTACTATTACAATCGCCTTTACTACGTGACGGGCGAGGTGAGTGGCTACCGAGGACGCAGTCAGCGGGGGCATTGCTACTTTAACCTAATAGACAAGGTGTCGGACCCGCTACACCCAGAGGCGGGTGGGGGAGAGCTATCAGCGCAGATCTCGGCCGTGATATGGGCTAGTCGCTACAATCAGATTGCGCAGCACTTCCAGCAGGTGACGGGGCAACCACTCACGGACGGAATCAAGATATTGGCGCTCGTGGAGCTCAAGTACGATCCACGCTACGGGCTACAACTAGACATACAGGACATCGATCCGAGCTACACACTGGGCGAGGTGGCACGACAGCGACGTGAGACGCTCCAGCTCCTAGAGCGTATGGGGCTTATGGAGCGCAACAAGCAGCACCCGATGCCGAGACCTTTGCGACGCATCGCCATCATCTCCTCGCCGACGGCTGCTGGCTACCAAGACTTCACGAGACATCTGGAGGAGAGTGCGGTGGCTCCTTTTATAGAGAAAGCGCTCTTTAGAGCCACGATGCAGGGCAAGAGTGCGCCACAGTCTATCGTCGCTGCACTCGAAAGGGTGCGCCAGCACGAGACACTCTTTGACCTTGTGGTCATCATACGAGGCGGGGGTGCCACGGCTGATTTGGGCACCTTCGATGACTTCGGAGTAGCTCGTGCAGTGGCGGAGTTTTCGCTCCCTGTGTGGAGCGGTATTGGGCACGATCGGGACGAGAGCGTCGTGGACTTAGTTTCGCACAGAGCCTTCAAAACCCCTACGGCAGTGGCTACCGCTGTGATCGATGCTTGGTGCGCAGAGTACACGCTCCTTGAGGAGGTGCATCAGCGACTGGAGCGATCTTGGCTGGAGGCGAGACAGACGGCGCAGACGGGGCTGGAACGCTTGGCTCAGCTACTCCGCCAGACGACGCTAGAGCAGCTACATCGTGAGGAGCGCCAGATGGTACTGCTACGCGAGCAGCTCTCTGTCGCTCCTCGTACGCTACTGCACAATCAGCACACGTTACTGGAGTCACAACGGGAGCGCTTGGCAGGCGCTGTGCGTTATCTGCCGAAGAGCTATCGGCACGAGTGGGATACGCTCTTGAGTCTCTTTAGGCATCGCTATGCGAGTTACCTCACGGCTCAGCTCAACGACTGGCAAGCTAGACAGCAGAGCCTGCAGGAGCAGCGCAAGATTACGACCACACAGCGCACGCAGATAGAGCACCTGGCGCAGATCATCCGAGCGATGGATCCGCAGACGGTTCTGCAGCGTGGCTACGCTATCGTGCACCACAAGGGCGACCTGGTCAAAAGCCCCTCGCAGCTCCGTGAGGGCGACGACATAGAGCTTCGCCTAGCTGAGGGTACGCTCTCGGCTACGCTAAGCCAATTGAAAGAACCATAACAAAGCATTCCTAGATTATGAGAAAGACCTTTAACTATACACTTTACGGAGCGCTACTTCTGCTCCTCGTGGGGAGCCTGTCGGCTTGCCGTGTCAAGCAGCAAGCACAGCCGAGTGGCGTGTCGACGCTTGCTGTCGTAGGACTAAATGATATCCATGCCAACATTGATCAGTTGCCCCGCATCGCCTTTATGGTAGATAGTATGCGGGCGATCTATCCCAACCTGCTCCTGCTAGCAGCGGGAGACCTACAGACGGGCAACCCGATCAATGACAACTTCCAGCCTAAGGGGCTACCGATCATTGAGTTGATGAATGAGATGCACTTTGACGCTTCGGCTTTGGGAAATCATGAGTTTGACCTGGGACAGCACGGGCTGGGCGACATTTCGCATCGTGCGAAGTTCCCCTTCCTCTCGGCCAATGTCTTTCCCTCGCCCTCCTATGGCATTGCCCTGAAGCCCTACAAGATCTTCACGATGCCTGACGGTACGCGGGTTTCTGTCGTGGGGCTACTTCAGCTGGGCGAGTTGGGCATTCCCGATTCGCACCCGAAGAATGTACGGGGCGTAGCTTTCACCCAGCCACTCAAGGAGATTAAGAACTACCGCTACTTGGCGGGATGCTCGGATCTGCAGATAGCTGTGACGCATATTGGCGTGCAGGAGGATACGATACTGGCGCGGGTGGCTCCCTACCTCGATCTCATCGTGGGCGGACACTCGCACACGCTCATTGATCACCCGAACGATCTGCACTCGTCCGTTCCCATCGTGCAGTCTGGCTACAAGGCGCACTACATCTCCCTCGCATTGATACGACATAGAGGTGGGCAGGTGCTCTCGCACCAAGAGATGCTCCTCCCAGCCGACCCGCACGCTGGTGGGGTCAATGAGAAGATGCAACGCATGGTGGAGGGCTACAATGCTAATCCGCTCTTTGCCGAAGTGGTGACAACTAATCCGCACCCGATCCAAGACAAATACACGCTGGGCGCTATCTTTGCTGATGCACAGCGCTGGTATAGCCATGCGGACTTTGCGATGCAAAACCCAGGCGGCGTACGCATCGGTGAATTGCCACAGGGCAATATTACGCTCAAAGACATCCTTCGTCTAGATCCCTTTGGCAATGAACTGACCGTGCTCACGATGACGGGACGACAGCTCAAGGAGTTCTTCCTCCGCGCCTGGACGACCGACAGCAATACGCCAGCTCACACGTCGGGGCTACGGGTGGACTACCAGCTTGACGACACGGGTGTGCTGCTCGACTGCACCGTCTATCCCGCTGGTAGCGACACTCCGATCGATCCAGACAAGCTCTACACGCTAGCCACGAGCTCTTACGTGCAGGCGGCCTACACCTACCATACTTCGGCTCCTGACAAGAACCAAGGCATCACGACTGCCGAGGTGATCGTCCAGTACCTCAAGTCACTTCCCGAGATGCCTCAGGTGGACTACAAGAGTCGCTACAACATCCGAGTGACTCGCTAAAGGAATACTCATCAGCCCCCATGCCTTTACTGGCAAAACATGAGGAGACTCAACCGCTTCAAGTAGCGATTGAGTCTCCTTTTTCTAGATTTCGTCCAACGTAGACGAACGCGTATAAGCCCTACTTTGGCAAGTCAAGCGGTGGCTGTCCGACGGCTTGGCGTAGCGTGTTAACCAGTAGTGCTAAGTCCACACCGCCCATCTGAGCTGCGAGCTTGAGCGGAGTACGAGGTGCTACAGTCTTGCGCAGTATCGGATTAGTCAGATTCCTATATCGATCCGAGAGCGATACCAACGTATCGATGAGCTCTGGGTAGCGGTCTAGCATCGCCCCCACTTTGGTCTCAGGGGTGATGAGTAGAGGTGTCGTATCAGTCATAATTCAGAAGAGTCCTAGAGCCCTCCAGTTGCCGTAGCTCAGTAATATCTTGAGAACACTCGACGACTCCTAGATAGTTACCCTCGGGGTCACGCACAGCCGTGTACTCTATATAGATAAATCGCCCACGGAAGTTGCCAATCCAAAACTTAGCACAGCTCTGGCGACCACTCTTGAAGTCCGCAAGGATAGTCTCTACGACATGGACACTTTCGGGCGGATGACACATACGCACATCTCTACCGATGATGGATCTATTGCGAGCGAAGACTCGCTTGGGGCTGTGAGAGTAGAAGCGCACCTTATCGTCTTTGTCCACAAAGGTGATGTCTATCGGGAGGTGGATGAGTAGAGCCTCTAGCTCCGCTACGCTAAAGGCACCAGTGGACAGCCGTATAGCATCATGGCTCTCGTACTGAAAGTGCAGGTTGTCCGCCTCCACGTCTGGTTTCCATACAGTCTGTGGGTCATATAAACAGTATCCAAACTCAGGGGTCTCCTGATAAATGTGATACCACTCAGCCTCCGACAGTAGGTCCAGTGTCATGGGGAAGAGGATCATCTCCTCTTTGGTGATCATACTGTCCAGCATCTCCACTGCGGGGTCAAAAGTCTCCACGATGTGAGCTCTCAGAGATGCCATATCTGAAGTCTCCCCAGAGAGTACTGCTATGGCACTCTTGAGTAGCTTCCTAATCTCATCGTGCTTGCCCCACATGACTACAGGAGGTCCAGTCACTCCATGCTGCTCTAAGTATGGGAAGAGGAGGTACTCCTTGCGCAGATAGTGCTTGTCTACATCCATCAGTCGGTTGAAGATAGATCTCAGACTTAGCAAGAGCTCCGAGAGAGGACGCTCGCAGTGCTCCTCTTTGACCTCCTTTGCCAAAGCATAGTACTCGGAGATTACTTCTCCTAGTGCTACATTCTCAGCTCTAAAGGTGTCTATGGGATGCCCCGCTGGCACCTCTTTAGCCCCACTCACATCTATAGCTCCCTCTAGGATCTCTGAGTGGTGGTCGCAAAAGAGCTGTATCTCATCTGTCGATAGTAGTCCCTGAGCTATCAGCTCCTCCTCGACGGCGACGACCTCTTGGTAGGGGATAGCGTGGAGGAGTGTGGAGAGCTGTCGCTTGAGAGCTTCGGGTTGCTCTCCTTGATGTAAGCGCAGGAGTATCTCCTTGAGCATCGCCTTGCGCTCATCTGGTGTGTTATGTATGAATTCGCTCATATTTCACTGATTGTTTAAAGTGAATTTATATCAGTCTAATCAAGACTGGCTGGCCACCCCCTTAGGGTTAACCAGTCGTCGGCAAATGTACATATTTTGGTCAGAATATAAGACGTATATCCCCCGTAGATTCAATCAGCAAATGCGGGGTGGTGCACGATCTAGAATGAGTTCGTTGATGCTACTATCAAGGAAATCGTCCAATTCCTCGGTGGAGATTGAAGATTATTCAGTGAGGAACGAACAAATTCTTCGGAACTTCGAAATCTTTCTTCCGAAGTTTCATTTCATTCTTCCG
>NZ_CAMYEZ010000013.1 GCF_947254915.1 uncultured Porphyromonas sp.
CGTCATCGACCCAAAGTATCTGTATTGCGGACATAGATGCGTAGCTTATTATGTGGGGAAGTTAGTGCTGGCAGTACCAGTCGTAGAGGCGGGGGATGCCGACGGCGAGGGGCGTCGTGGCGGTGTAGCCGAGGGAGGTGAGACGCGTCAGGTCAAGGAGCTTACGAGGCGTACCGTCGGGCTTCGTGCTGTCCCACTCGATGCGTCCCTCATAGTGCGTCGCCTCAGCGACGAGCGTGGCAAGCGTGCGAATGGAGACCTCTTCGCCAGAACCAATGTTGATGTGCGTGTTGCGGATCTCCTGCTCGCCAGCTGGATATAGCTCAGCAAAGGACACCCGCTCGGCAATGGTTATGCAAGCCTCGGCTAAGTCGTCGCTCCACATGAACTCACGCAGTGCCGACCCTGTGCCCCACAGCTGCAAACTGGTGGGTGTGATGCCGTAACGTACTAGCTCTGCCGTGAACTCTGCCAGACTACTTTGCTCTGTCAAGCCCGCCAACGGACGCTGCGCCACGTCCCGTCGTAGTGCGACTAGGTCGCCACGAAGCAATGCTCCCGCAAGGTGTAGCTTACGGATCATAGCCGGGAGGACGTGGCTATTGACCAAGTCAAAGTTGTCCCCATAACCATATAGATTGGTCGGCATGACCGAGAGATAGTTCGTACCGTACTGGAGATTCATACTCTCGCACATCTTCATTCCCGCTATCTTGGCGATAGCGTACGGTTCGTTGGTGTACTCCAGTGGCGAGGTGAGCAGCGCATCTTCACACATCGGCTGAGGCGCAAGCCGAGGATAGATGCAGCTACTGCCGAGGAAGAGCAATCCCTCAACCCCATTGCGTAGCGCAGAGGTGAGGACGTTTTGCTGGATTCCCAGATTGTTCATGATAAAGTCGGCACGATAGGTCTGGTTTGCCATAATACCGCCCACATGCGCTGCTGCGAGGAATATGTAGTCGGGTCGCTCCTCACGCATGAACTGCTCCACCGCCACCGCATCCAGTAGGTCTAGCTCTTGATGCGTGCGGGTGATCAGCTGTTGGTAGCCACGAGCTTGCAATTGGCGGAGTATCGCTGATCCCACCAAGCCTCGATGTCCAGCCACATAGACGCGGCTCTCAGGTGTCAATTGTTTCATAGCTTTTTACGCTCTTCTTGGGCAAATAGCTCTAGATCACTCTCAACCATACGTTTGACCAGTTCCTCAAAAGGAGTCATCCGTGGGTTCCAGCCGAGAAGCTGGCGCGCCTTCGTCGGATCGCCCAGGAGCGTCTCCACCTCAGCGGGACGGAAGAAGCTCTCGTCCACAGCAACCAGCACACGCCCCGTGGCACGGTCTACCCCTTCCTCGTGGAGCCCTTCGCCTCGCCACTCAAGGTCGATGCCGACATAGCGGAAAGCGAGCGTGGCAAACTCACGCACCGAGTGCTGCTCGCCCGTAGCGATGACGAAGTCCTCGGGCTTTTCGTTTTGCAGCATCAGCCACATACAGTATACGTAGTCAGGCGCATAGCCCCAGTCACGGAGCGCATTGAGATTGCCTAGGTAAAGCTTGTCCTGTAGTCCCAGCTTGATGCGTGCTACCGCCATCGTAATCTTGCGGGTGACGAAGTTCTCGCCCCGTCGCTCACTCTCATGGTTAAAGAGGATTCCGTTGACCGCAAACATCCCGTAGCTCTCCCGATAGTTGCGAATGATCCAGTAAGCGTAAAGCTTGGCGCAGGCATAGGGCGAGCAGGGACGGAAGGGGGTCAACTCATTTTGCGGTGTCTCCGCCACATGACCGTATAGTTCACTCGTGGAGGCCTGGTAGATGCGTACCGACTGGCTCATACCTAGTATGCGCACCGCCTCGAGTAGTCTCAGCGTCCCGATGGCGGTCACGTCGCCCGTGTACTCTGGCACGTCAAAGGAGACCTTGACATGGCTCTGAGCTGCTAGGTTGTAGATCTCTGTAGGGCGCACCTCCTGAATGATACGAATGAGTGACGAACTGTCCGTCATGTCGGCCCAGTGAAGCTCTATCTTGCGTCGCTGCCCTTGGTCACGCACCCAATCGTCGAGGTATAGATGCTCGATGCGAGCCGTGTTGAAGTAAGAGGCGCGGCGTAGCGTGCCGTGCACCTCGTATCCCTTGGATAGAAGCAGCTCAGCGAGGTAAGAGCCGTCCTGCCCCGTGATGCCCGTGATGAGAGCTATAGGTCTAGACATAGATGTGGCAATATCAATTTACTCCCAAAGGTACGAAAATAGAGGTTAGAGATTAGAAACTAGAGGGACTCCACTAGTGGCACTATGAGCACCAGTGACACTAGCCAACCGCCAATACACCACTCCGAGGAAATCCGAAATCTCTTCGGAGGGATTTCAGAATATCCAGCGAGGAAACGAAAAATTCTTCCGAACTTTCATTTCACTCTTCCGAAGTTTCATTTCATTCTTCCGAAGTTTTATTTCCCGTCTCCGGGGAGAATTTTCGTTTGCTCCCTGGAGACTCTAGATTTCCTCGGTAGAGATTGGACTTAACGAAGATGTATAGGTATCAATAGCGCTATGAAGCCAAGCTCAAGGCACATATCCCAGAGTTGTCGTCCAAGTGTAGTTAGTAGAGCACCAAGATATAATGCGTCAGCCCTGTACACCAGAAATCCATCGCTCTGACTGAAGCGGATATTTGTTATCTTTGCGGTGAGGTACATCTCACTATCTAAAAGAACCTATTACTAATATGCTACAAGACAAGACTATACGCTGCCTGATCATCGGGTCCGGGCCTGCGGGATATACAGCCGCTATCTACGCTTCACGGGCTAACCTATCGCCTGTGCTTTACCAGGGTCTACAGCCTGGGGGACAACTTACTACGACCACCGAGGTGGAGAACTTCCCAGGCTTCCCCGAGGGTATCACGGGGCCTCAGCTTCTCGAGCAGATGCGCCAACAGGCGGAGCGCTTTGGCACAGACATTCGCTCAGGCGAGGTGACGCACATTGACCTGTCTGAGCGCCCCTTTAAGGTGGAGATTGACGGCTCTACGGAGCTAACGGCACAGGCGGTCATCATCGCCACGGGAGCTCGTGCTAAATATCTCGGCCTAGATGATGAGACGAAGTATGCTGGTATGGGCGTATCGGCCTGCGCTACGTGCGACGGCTTCTTCTATCGCAAGAAGCGTGTCGCTGTCGTGGGCGGTGGCGACACGGCTTGCGAGGAAGCGCTTTACCTAGCAGGCATTGCGGAGCAGGTCTACCTAATCGTGCGCAAGGACCATCTGCGTGCCTCTAAGGTGATGCAGGAGAGGCTCTTCGCTCGGGAGAACATAGAGGTTCTCTTTGAACACAACACGGTGGGGCTCTTTGGCGACAATGGCGTGGAGGGTGCTCACCTTGTTTACAAAAAGGGCACGCCTGAGGAGGCTAAGCGTGATATAGCGATCGATGGCTTCTTCCTGGCTATCGGACACAAGCCGAATACGGACTTCCTGTCAGGTCAGTTGGAGCTGGATGCTGCGGGCTATATTGTGACCCGTGAGGGTAGACCGCTGACCAGTGTGGAGGGGGTCTTTGCGGCTGGAGATGTAGCGGATCCACGCTATCGTCAGGCGATTACCTCGGCTGGTACGGGTTGCCGTGCTGCGCTGGAGGTGGAGAAGTATCTCCTCGAGAAGGGACTATAACGTTTTGCTGGCGAGGCAATCGCTTCGCCAGCAAAGCTTTTACTATAAGTAGCTATGGATATGACTAAACAGTGGACCTTTTGGGCAGCCTTGGCACTGGCGGTCGCCTTTGTCTTAGGCATTTGGATCGCTGGCTCGACTTATCAGTCGGTGCGCAACCCTCGCATCGTGTCGGTCACGGGCAATGCGGAGCAGGACTTCGAGAGTGACTTGATCGTCTGGAGCGCTTCCTTTCGTGTGCATCGTGCTACACTGAGCGATGCTTACACGGAGATAGAGCGGGAGCGCACGGTGGTACAGGAGTTTCTCCAGAAGGCTGGTCTGAAGACTGATGGCTATACCTTCGAGAGTCTAGAGGTGTCGCAGGACTACAACAATGGCTACGACACGCATGGTAACTATCAGCAGGTGCCCAACGGCTATGTCCTCACGCAGACAGTAACCGTAACGAGCAAGGATCTAGACGGTGTCGAGGCGCTCTCAAAGAGTATCTCTTCTCTGATCTCTCAGGGAGTTGAGATAACGAGCCAAGCGCCTGCTTACTACTACACGAATCTGGATGATCTCAAGCATCAGATGCTGCGCCAAGCCTCTGAGGATGCGCTAAATCGTGCCGAGGAGATAGCCTCGGGGAGCCGGGGTAAGGTGGGTAAGCTACAGAACGCCTCTATGGGTGTCTTCCAGATCGTCGGCAAGAACGCTGGCGAGGACTACTCATGGGGTGGCGCTTTCAACACTTCCTCACGTCACAAGACGATCTCCGTGACTGTCCGTGCGACCTACGCTCTCCGCTAGAATGTGGCTGGGCTGGCGGATTGGAGATTTAGTAATCCCAAAGATTCGAAACGTGTAGCCACCGATTTTTCTAGCTTCGTATTTCTATCTACCACGCTCTACCTATTGATAGGTATGGAGTGGTTTGTGAATCGTTTGTATCTTTGCTTGTAGTTATCTAACTAGTAGATAACCTTATCTTAAAAACAATTCTGCCTATGAATCCTCCCACCCTTCTAAATCATCCTTTTGATGCTGAGACCTCTCTGAGCAAGCTTATCTTGACGCACTATGACCTGCTTATGGTGATCACCCGCTTTGGCATCCCTCTAGGCTTCGGCGACAAGAGCGTAGATGAGGTGTGTCAAGCAAATGGGGTGGATACGAATACGCTCCTAGCTGTCGTCAACATACTGACGACTCAGTCTGACACAGTCCCCGAGGAACTACTACGAGAGATCTCGGCAGAGTCTCTCATCGCTTACCTGCAGCGGTCTCATCACTACTTCCTAGACTACAAGCTCCCAGATTTGAGAGGAGACCTTTTCACCGCTGTAGAGGAGGGTTCGCCTGAGGTAGCTGCTTTGATCCACCGCTTCTACGATGCTTACGTTGAGGAGGTGCACAAGCATATGGGATACGAGGACGAGGTGCTTTTTCCCTACGTGCATCGTCTGCTAAAGGGTGAGCGCGACAAGGGCTACTCAATAGATGAGTTTGAGAGTAGGCACGATCATATAGAGATGAAGATCACGGATCTCAAGAATATCCTCATCAAGTATTATCAGTCGATGGGAGACTATGCGCTGACGAATGTGCTGCACGAGCTCTTTACCACCGAGAGTGACCTAATGTGGCACAACCATATTGAGGATTGTCTCTTCGTACCGCTTATCAAGCAGAAGGAGGAGGAGCTCCAAGCTAGCAATAGACACGCATAAACGACCCCTAACGGATGCAACACACGATACTAATCATAGAGCCTCATAAGCTCCTCGCTTATGGCTTGCAACTAGCACTACGGAGAGGATTCCCCGACTCTTCCGTACAGCTATGCGTGGATCTACTTGACCCAGAGACTCTTCGGCAACATATCACATTTATCGCCCCTGACATCATCATTGCCAACCCAATCTTGACTGGGGTACAGTACAACCCAGAGCTACTCCCCACGGGCAAAGTAACCACCATCGTAGCGATAAATCACAACCTCCTCCCAGAGGAGCTCTACAAAGGTTACAGCTTCGTCTGCCTACCGACAGTTGACCCTCAGAGTTTGATACAGCAGATTCAGGAGTCTGAGTTGCCAGACCTTGAGTCGGTGGAGAGTGGCGAATCTAAGCAGACACCGCTCTCGCAGCGTGAGTGTGAAGTGGTCACATGGGTAGCCCGAGGACTGACCAATAAGGAGATAGCAGATGTACTACACCTCTCCCCGCACACGGTGGTCACACACCGACGCAACATAGCCGCCAAGCTAGACATCCACTCGCCTAGCGGTCTGACAATCTATGCCCTGATGAACAACCTCATCTCAATGGAAGAGGCGAAGGGGATTTGAGATTAGAAGTTAGAGATTAGTTTCTAGGAGCTCTAGTAACACTAGGAGCTCTAGAGGCACTAGCTAACCTCTAGCTTCTGACCTCTAATCTCTAACTTCTAGTCTCTCTACGCTTACAGCGTGCTGTACCCTCTATTCCAAGTAACTTCGGAGCCATAGGTTCGTAGCGCCTCGGTACGAGCGAGGACAAAGAAGTAGTCGCTCAGACGATTGACAAAGCGTACGATCAGATCATCTACACGACTCTCCTCACGGAGTCGGTATATATTGCGCTCGGCACGACGGCACACGGTGCGACAGACGTGACAGAGCGCAGCCGTACGACCACCCGAGGGGAGGACGAACTCTCTGAGACGAGGGAGCGTAGCGTCTAGTTCGTCGATCTTGTGCTCCAGCTTCTCAATGTCCGTGGGGTCTATCTTCATAGCTGCGAGGTATTCCTCTTGATCGGGAGGAGTAGCCAGACTGCCAGCCACGTTGAAGAGGATATGCTGCAAGCGGAGGAGGAAGTCGTGCGTCTCCTCTGTCAGATCCTCCGCAAGGAGGACACCGATGTGGCTATTGAGCTCATCGACCGTGCCGTAGCACTCAAGACGGATGTGTCCCTTGGAGATACGTGTACCACCGACGAGTCCTGTGGTACCATCGTCACCACGGCGGGTATATACGGGGCTTTTCTTCATAGTTGTATGTTTGCTTTGAGTAGGTAATAGGGTTAATGTCTGATGCGTGTCCAGAAGTTTTGGCAGGGCAACTTATGGTCTAAGAAGAGTAGTTGCCCAGCACCATAGTCGACCATCATGCCCGACTCTCTCTGGCTAAAGGAGGGTGGCACCTTTCGCCCGACATGCCAAAGAATAGAACCAGTGCCCCACGGCATCTCTGCTAGCGGTGCGTCTTGCCATAGGATCAGCGCACGGTCGTAAGTAAGCGTCTCATCGTACTGCGTGACCAGCTGCGTAAGTGGCCACTGGTGGAGTAGCTGGAGGGCTAGTTGCTTCTGTTGATGATCCAGCATATGATCCAGATCGTGGAGCGCCACCCGATGCTCTGGGTAGTACGCTACACCACGCTGATCTAGGACTAGCGTGATAAGCCGAAAGGCTGTCGGCGAGTGGACGCCATGTCCTAGCGAAGTCCACCAGCGCTGGAGAGGAGTTGCCATCGTATGATCAGAAGATGACCGTACTATATAAATAGAGTCATGCGAAGACGAGCCAATGATCCATCAGCTTGCCTTCGCATGTCTATTTCGTTATAAGCTAAGATTACTCAGCTGCTGGAGCCTCGGTAGCAGGAGCCTCTACGACTAGAGCACCCTCGCAGAGCTGCTTGTCACCCTCGAAGAAGGTGAAAGTATCACCCTTCGTCCAGAAAGAGTGACCATCCTCGCTCTCCCACTTAACACCGTCAGCGCTCTGAGCGTTCTTCATATCGTAGACAACGTTGCCCTCGACATCCTTGAGTGTTGCTGTCTCACGGTTCTCGCCAGTGACAGTCAGCTCAAAGTGCTGCTTGCCGTCAGCCGTAGCGTAGTTGAAGACCTCGGGCTCAGCAACTACAGGAGCCTCTGCGACGATAGCCGTAGAGTCCTCGGTGGTAGCCGTAGCGTCCTTCTTTTCCGTGTTACAAGCTACTAGTGCTAGACCAGCAGCTACGATTAGCATAAACTTTTTCATATTCATATGATTGATTAAAGTGAATAGATCCGATTGATCACGCCTGCTACTCCTTAAAGCGGGAGCCCAGCAAAGCGTAGTAAAGCATGTACAGCTCGCCTCCGACGACGAGGAGCCATGTATAGTGATACCCTCCGAGGAGGTCTGCTAGCACACTCTGGAGGAAGGGTAAGAGAGCCCCACCGATGAGTCCCATCAAGAGTACACCAGAAGCTCTCGTGGCAAGGCTTCCTAGCCCCTTGAGAGCTAACGAATAAATAGCACCCCACATAACCGAGTGACAAAGTCCTACAGCGATGAGCCAGTAAGGCTGATTGGTCACGACGGCAATCAGAATAAGTATTGCAGAGAGGAGCGTTGTCACCCATAGTAGCTTGCGGTCAGTCACACGGCTGAGGAAACTACTGACGAAGCGACCTACTAGCATAGCGCCCCAGTAGAGCGTTGCGTAGAGAGCGACCGTATTATAGCTCAGGCCTAGGTCGTCCTTACCATATAGGATGATGTTGGCACCGATACAGACCTCGACACCGACGTAGCAGAAGAGTGCTATGCAGCCGAGCCGTACACGTGGTATGCGCCACACCGTCTTGAAGCTCACCTGGGCATCCTCGCCACTAGTCGTCCCCTCAATGTGCGGGACATGGAGTCGCTTGACCACGTAAGAGAGGACTAGCACGACGGCCATCAAGATCGTCATCGGCAGGACTACTTCTTGGATCTGTACGTCCTTGAGGTCAGCCACCCCGCCGAAGATGACCATCGAAACGAAGAGTGGCGCCAGCATAGTCATCGTTGAGTTGCCCACGCCTCCGATGTTTTGCCGTTGCACGGCAGATGTTCCTGGGACGGCACAAGCGATGAGATAGGGGTTGACCGATGACTGCATGAAGGTGATCCCAGCACCGCAGACGAAGGAGCCGAGTAGGAAGATGAAGTAGCTCACTGGTAGCTGCACCGTCTCAGAGAGCGTGAGCCAAAGCGAGGTGTGCATGAAGAGCAGTGCCGATAGGATAAAGAGTAGGATCCCTCCTGCTAGCAAAAGCAGTCCTCTGACGATCGTCATCTTGTAGCCGTTTCGCTCCACAAAGCGTGCGGAGACGGGACCCAGCACCAGGTATGAGAGGAAGAAGGCGAAAATCAGTAGCGTCGTAAAGCTATTGGTCCAGGCTCCTGCGGAGTGCAGATAGGCGCTCTGAATAGGTGCTTGGAATTGCTGATTGATGCTCGTGATGAAGCCGATGACGGTCATCATGATTACCATAGTTATAAAGGGACCGAGATAGTTTGACTTGGTACCTATCGATGGGGTTGGCATACAAACTTGCTTGTCTAATCCGCTGCAAAGTTATAGAAAAAGAAATCACCAACCACAACTTTCGCTCACAATATGCTGGTAGCAGAGGTAGCGAAAGACTCTTGAGGTTGGTGACTTCTTTTATTTTAGTCCTACTAGAGCGCTATGTATGGTAGTAGCACAGCGACTCTAGTCTTTATTGTCTAGTCGTCATGACGCTCACGACGGGGACGGCGCTCACGGCGCTCGCCATCATCACGACGCTCACGACGTGGACGACGCTCAGGCTCTACATAGCCCTCGGGCTTAGGTAGGAGTACCTTGTGAGAGAGGCTAAACTTGCCCGTCTTGGGGTCGATCTCGATGAGCTTGACATCGATCGTGTCGCCCTCCTTGAGACCTGTCTCCTCAATCGTAGCAAAGCGCTTCCAGTCTATCTCGCTGATGTGGAGTAGTCCATCCTTGCCTGGCATAAACTGTACGAAGCAACCGTAAGGCATCACTGAGGAGACGGTACCCTTGTACACCTCGCCCACCTCTGGGGTAGCGACGATGCCACGTACCATAGCCAGAGCAGCATCGAGAGACTCCTTGTTGGAGCTACTGATCTCAACGATACCGTAGTTGTCCACCTCTTCAATGTTGACCGTGGCGCCACTCTTCTCCTGGATACCCTGGATGATCTTACCGCCCGGGCCAATAACCGCTCCGATGAACTCCTTGCCGATGCGGAGCGTCTCAATGCGTGGTGCATGAGGCTTCATATCAGGACGAGCCTCAGGCTGTGCTTCCTCGATCTTGTTTAGGATGTGGAGGCGACCAGCCTTAGCCTGTGCCAAAGCCTTTGCTAAGATCTCATAGCTCAGACCATCCACCTTGATATCCATCTGCGTAGCGGTGATACCGTCACGCGTACCCGTTACCTTAAAGTCCATATCGCCGAGGTGATCCTCGTCGCCTAGGATGTCGGAGAGGATAGCGTAGTTGGTACCCTTGTTCTCGCTGATGAGACCCATAGCGATACCAGAGACCGGCTTCTTCATCTGGACACCCGCATCACGTAGAGCGAGCGTACCAGCACAAACCGTTGCCATAGAGGAGGAACCGTTGGACTCAAGGATGTCGCTCATCACGCGGATCACGTAAGGATAGTCCTCAGGGATCATACGCTTGAGTGCACGGTGTGCCAAGTTTCCGTGACCTATCTCACGACGGCTGATGCCACGCGAAGCTTTTGCCTCGCCTGTAGAGAAGGGTGGAAAGTTGTAGTGTAGGAGGAAGCGCTCCTTGCCGTAGTTGAGCACATCGTCAACCAGCTTCTCATCGCTCTTGGTGCCGAGCGTTACAGTAGATAGTGACTGCGTCTCACCACGTGTGAAGATAGCCGATCCGTGAGGACCAGGCAGGCAGTCGGTCTCGATCCAGATAGGACGTATCTCGTCGGTGCGACGACCATCGAGACGCTTGCCCTCGTCGAGGATCATACGACGCATAGCCGCCTTCTCCATATCGTGGTAGTAGCGGTCTATGATCATGCCCTTCTCCTCGAGCTCCTCTTCGGCAAACTGTGCCTTGAACTCCTCAACGATCGCTGCAAAAGCGTCTCCACGAGCATGCTTGTCGGTGCCAGCCGTAGCCACCTTGTAGATCTTATCGTAGAGCTCACGCTGCATACGCTCACGTAACTCCTCGTCCTGCTCCTCAGCAGGATACTCACGCTTGACCATCTTACCGACAGCCTCCGAGAGCTCTAGCTGAGCCTGGCACTGTACCTTGATAGCCTCGTGAGCCACCTTGATAGCCTCAAGCATCTCCTCTTCCTGGACCTCTTCCATCTCGCCCTCGACCATCATAATGTTGTCAAGCGTTGCTGCGACCATCAGGTCAATGTCCGCATGCTCTAGCTGCTCGAAGGTTGGATTGATGACAAACTCGCCATCTACACGAGCTACGCGCACCTCACTGATAGGACCTCCGAAAGGAATGTCAGAGACAGCCAGCGCTGCCGAAGCTGCTAGTCCAGCGAGTGCGTCAGGCATATCAACACCATCAGAGGAGAAGAGGATAATGTTCACATAAACCTCTGCGTGATAGTCATCGGGGAAGAGTGGACGCAGTGCGCGATCCACTAGGCGACAGGTTAATATCTCATAGTCTGAGGCGCGTCCCTCACGGCGTGTGAAGCCTCCGGGGAAGCGACCTATGGCTGAAAACTTCTCTTTGTACTCTACCTGCAGTGGCATAAAGTCCACATCGGGCTTAGCCTCCTTGGCAGCCGTCACAGCTGCGAGTAGTACGGTAGAGCCCATGGTTACGGTGACAGCACCGTCGGCTTGCTTAGCAAGCTTGCCCGTCTCGATGGTGATCGTACGACCATCAGGGAGGGTGATTGTTTTGTTGACCGGATTGATCATAAAAATCGTCTGATTACTTAGTTCTATTTGTCTTATACCTCGGTAAAATCGTCCAAAGTTACGAAAACTAAAGCAGATAGCAACAAACACCCCAACATCTCAACTCCGCAAATCTCACGAGCCGTGCGTCCGACCGCAAACGACGAGACGTGTAACGGCTGTAGGGACGCACGATCTGTGCGTCCGTCCCCGTTAAAACCAACGGTCGCTGTAACCTTTGACACAACGGACGTCCTCCCACTAAACACTTCCGAGCGTCCCTACAACCGTTACTTGTCCGATAGCTCCGATCCCTCCGATACCTCCGACTCCTCTGATCAAAGAAATCACCCATTCCCTCGGGAAGGATTTTTGAATCTCCAGGGAGGAAAGAGAGAATTCTTCGGAACTTCGAAATCTTTCTTCCGAAGTTTCATTTCATTCTTCCGAACTTTTATTTCGCCCCTCCGTGGGGAATTTTCGTTTCCTCACTGGATATCTCCGATTTCCTCAGGAGGCGTGCACCTTTACAACGGGTTGCTTGTCTCATCGGAGCCTTGATTTGCGAAGTCTAGCAAACCGCTCCATTACTTTAACTTGAAGTAACAGATGATCGGCTTGTGATCCGAGATGTTGACGGATCGATCCACGTGGGCAGCTCGCGCTACGATCTGGTCGCTGTAGAGCATGTGGTCGATACGCACACCGATGAGCGACTTGAAGTAGTAGCTGTAGTTGGTACCTCGCCCAGTGGTCGCAATCGCATCGTGCAGACCAGCCGAGAGACGGTGATGCGTGTAGGAGATAGGCGTATCGTTGAAGTCTCCGCAGACCAGCAGGTAGGGCGACTCCTGATAGTTGATGTCCTGATAGATCTGCTCGACCTGCTGAGCACGATGCTTGAAGGCGGGCGAAAAGCGCCCCCCGACAGCTTGCGTGAAGCCCTTAGGATTGACTTCCTGCGCTAACTGAAAGTAGTGCGCCTGCTCCTCTTTTGTAAATCCAAAAGACTCAAGGTGTAGGTTGTACAAGACCAATTTCTTCTCCCCAACGAGGATCGTAAAGACCGCTCCCCCATTGAACTTCGAGTGTAGATCGATGGGGCGCGTCGACAGGATAGGATACTTAGAGAGTACTATGAGACGACTGCCGTGATCCTTGACCGCATAGGCCGAGCTGTAGTAGGGATAGTCGCTCAGGGTGTGGCGCAGACTGCGCTCCGACATATACTTTGACTTGTTGGAGCTGAGCCATGCTTCCTGCAGACAGATGATATCGGCATCGCTCTTAGCCAGGTAGTCCGTGGTGGCGTGCTGATCGTGTGCCCCTAGCTTGGTAAACTGAAAGGCATTCGCATTGAGACTCACTACCTTGATCCAATTCTCACGATCTATCGGAGGCGTCTGGCGTGCTCGTAGCGGAGCGTACAGCAGGAGCGTCGGCAGGGATAAGAGGAGCATGACCGTATTGATCGCAGCGCGACTCCAGGCTCGGATGATAAACCAATAGATCGCCTGCAATACGACTAGAGCGAAGAGCAGAGGAAAGAGCAATCCCAGATAAGCCGAGAGGATAATGGTCATCGGCGAAATGTAGCGACTCAGCAAGGAGCCCGCAAAGAGCAACAATAGGAGCAGATTACCAAAGGAGACGAAGGTATGCCAGAAGCCACGGATCATTCCCCAGAGGGTGCGAGGCTTCTTTGAGCTTTGCGAGCTCGTCTTACGAGGTGCGGGGCAAGGTGTGGTGCTATCCATAGTGTGCATGACTAGTTGTGCCCCGACTGGTCGAGCCACTGATTATTGTGCTCAATGAGCTGCTCTCGCTCCTCATCGGATAGACTCTGATAGCCCGACTGCTGCACCTTATCTAAGAGCTGCTGGTAGCGTGCTGTCTGGGCATCTTGTCGCTTCTCTTGCTGTCGTGCCGAGCGTTGTCGCCGACGATGGTACAGTCCCAAGCCACAGCCCCACAAGACCCCAGCCAGGTGAGCAATCAGTCCGCCTACATTGTACCCGCCATAGGCGAGCAGTAGGAGGAGAAAGACGAATAGTCCCACCTGCCATACACGAAGCGAACCGATCAATGGTAAGGGCGTCTCCTCACGAGGAGCAGCTCCCACCATATAGCCTACGAGGGCTATGACCGATGCAGAAGCTCCCACGAGGGGCAACCCAAGCAGAATCACCCCACCAGCACGTAGCATCGAGGTGCAGAGTACGAAGGCTATCCCACCTACGACCGCTCCCCCGAGATAGCTCCAGACGAACTGTCGCCATCCACTGTGACGAAGCTGCATCTCGCCAAAGAGCCAGAGCAGGAGCAGGTTGAGCAGTAGATGCAGACCACTATTGTGCAGGAGCGTGTAGGTGACGATCGTCCAGGGGCGACGCCACAGAGCCTCCATAGAGCAGGAGAGGTAGAGCTGGTCCACCACCCCACGCGTCCACCGAGTGGGCAGTGGCGAGGGTAGCTGGCGAACGATGAAGTCCACCAACCAGAGGGTTACCAGTAGGAGCGTGATGCCCCAGAGCAGCCGCCGATTAGTAGTATCTATACGTTTCTCCTGAAGCATTGTACAGCTTGCCTTGCTTACGCCATAGTAGTATGAGGAGCATACCGCCTAGCATACCGCCTAGATGGGCAAAGTGCGCCACGTCACTCTCTATATTAGCCACACCGAGGAAGAGTTCGATCACGCCGTAGCCGATCACAAAGTACTTAGCCTTGATCGGTATGGGGATGAAGAAGAGGTAGATCGCTGCATTGGGGTAGAGCCAGCCGAAGGCGAGCAGGAGTCCAAAGACAGCTCCCGAAGCGCCTATCGTTAGGAGTTGATTGATAAAGAACCTCGTAGCCATGCGGGTACCATCGGGGAAGGCAATCACACCATAGCCCGCCACCTCTCGAACGGTCGTCAAGCCCCAGACGAGCTCCTGCGAGAGTGCTGCGGTCAGTCCGCAGACTAGGTAGAAGAGCAGGTACCGCTTAGCACCCCAAGTGCGCTCGATGGTCGTGCCAAACATAAAGAGCGCAAACATATTGAAGAAGAGGTGCGTGAAGCTCCCGTGAAGGAACATACAGGTCAGTGGTTGCCAGATGTGAAAGTCCTGAGCCGTCACGTAGTGCAGCCCGAGGAGTCCCGTCAGGTCAATGCCCACACGGGGCAGTACCTGCTGAGCTAGATAGCAAAGCACGTTAATGATGAGCAGGTTGAGCGTCACGGGCGGGATCTGTATCCGACGGTTTGTATCAAATGAGTGCATAGCGTTATCGTCTAATCGTTGCGTTGTGTAGAGGGTTAGTACCAGCCACCGCCACCATAGGTCGGCAGGCTGTGCTGCTCCCACTTGAGGTCACGAAGGAGGGAGGCATTGACCCCGATCACGAGGTTGTACGACTTGTAGGCACCGAGCGGGATGACACTAGCCGTGAGAGACCAGCAGTGCAGGTCGCGGGTTATGTTGATAGTCATACCCGTCAGCTTCTTCAAGTCGAAGTTATAGTTCGCATCAAAGGAGAAGGTCCAGTTCGGCGTAGGCTGTAGCTGTCCTCGGAAAGAGAGGTTTTGGGTAAACATATACTCAAACTCTCGTCGGTGCGTGTTGAACTTCTGCCTATCCTGCGCCACATTGACGCTATAGTTAAAGGAGAAGCTCCACGGCACGTCAAACTTCAAGTAGCCGTCATCGTCCCAGCTGTCCCGCTCAGCGTAACCACTGCGAGGGCCTCCAGTAGGCGAGCCATCGGGGCCTACCCTATCAGGTCCAGCGCCTCCACCCATCGCTGTCGGATCATCGCCAGGAGACTTGGGCGTCTCATCGTCCGTTGTCGTAGCGCCCTTCTTCTTGTTAAAGAGCCCACTTACCCACTTACCGATCTTCTCGAAGGTCTGTGGGGTAAAGGTATAGTTAAAGCTCGTCCCCGTACCGAGGAAGGCGCCGATACCATGACCATTGAGTATCCTCAGCTTGTCCACACGGTAGGGTCTCACGTTGCCCTGCGGGTCCGTGTAGTAGTCCCATTCGTACGGATCAAACGAGGCGGAGAGCCGCAGCACGAAAGTCTTCGTAAGCCTCAGCGCTATGTTCGTATTGATGTTACTCCAGCGGAAGGAGTCGGCAGCCATATTGTACGAGAAGTTGAGCCCAAACTGATCAATGAGCGAGATCTTCTTAAACTGCTCCTCCACAGCGGTTGAGTCGGTCGGCATTCGGAGCTTCATCTCCACATTATTGTCAAAGGAGAAGTTGATCGCCCCCATCTTACCGCGCCCAGGATAGCCAAATATACCACGCTCATAAGGCGAGTAGACATAGTTGTGTGCCTGTCCCAGCGTATCAACATAGTCTATCTCACGGTAATAACCCCAGAAGGGATCGCCAAAGTCTGGCGCATACGAGAGCGAGATCGAGGGTGAGAAGCGGTGACGGATCATCTGCACACGATCCCCAAAGAGCTTACGCCACGGTTTGTAGAAGCCGTAGAGCGTCGTACTCATTGAGAGCGCCGCACTAAAGTTATTCAGGTGGTAGAAGCCATAAGTCGTGTCCGCATCAACGATCCGCTGCTGCGCCTCGTCCCATCGCTTCTCCACGCGAGAGGCGTACCAGTAGGCCGTATAGTTGATTGAGGGAGAGATCTTGATATAGTTAAAGAGGTCAAAGGAAGCCGAGATAGGTATTGAGTGCTGCATACCATTGCGCCAATCCTTGACTAGATTGCTCTTGAGGAGCAGATTCTCCTTGGTCGTGATACTGTTACGTAGCGACCCGCTGTAGCTCAGTGAGATCTTCTCATACCAGCGCTCCTTGCCCACACGATTCTTTCGCTTGAAGGGATAGATCGTCGAGAGTGAGAGCGAGAGGTTCGGCAGAGTCACACTGATCGTCGAGTCACGAGAGCGCTGATCTATGTTAAAAGCTCCCGTCAGCGAGAGCGGTATACCCGCAAAGCTCCTTCGGTAGCTGATGCTAGAGCCCTTAGTATTTTCGGCTCGGCGCTGATGGTTGTAGACCGCCTGCGTAGCGTTGTGGTTGTAGCTACTCGTTGAGAAGTTGACCGATGCCGAGAAGTTACGTAGCGGATCCGCCTTAGGGTCTTGCGAGTGGGTCCATCGGAGAGATATATCTTGCGAACGGCTGTAAGTCGAGGGTATATCTTTGTCTCCCTGCACCGTTGATATATAGCCTGCCTGCACGCTACCATTGTACTTATAGCGCTTGCGATAGTTGGACGCCGCATTGAGCGCCCAGGAGCCATTCGTGTAGATATCGCCCGTGAGCGTCAAGTCCCAGTAGTCGTTCAGATTGAGGTAAAGACCACCATGTGTCAGGTAAAGCCCTCTCGTCTGGTCAATACCGTAGCTCGGCATGATGATACCTGAGGTCTGCTTCTCATTGAAGGGGAAGAAGGCAAACGGCAATCCGATGAAGTAGAGCGGCACGTCAGCCATCACCAGATAGACAGGCCCCGTGACGATCTTGTCCTCAGGCTTAGCCTTAGCACGCGTCAGGTTAATGTAAAAGTGCGGATGATCATGCTGGTCGCAAGTCGTATAGCGACCATCCTTGAGGTACATCGTATTGTCCTTGAGACGCTTCGTCTGCGTAGCTGTCAGATAGCCCTCGCCCTGCTGGGTCGTCACGTCCGTGATGAAGCCTTGGCCCGTCTTGAAGTTGTACTTCATCGTCGTACTCTCGAACTTCTGATCCCCATCGGCAAACTTTGGTTTAGCCGTCGGCTGTCCTAGACTATCTAGCACATACTGCGCATAGACCTCCGAGCTGTCAGAGACGATCTTGAGATAGTTCGCCTCGATGCTCATCCGTTGGTACTTGACCTCGCTAGGGCCGAAGAAGTACATCACATTGCGCCCCGTCATGACGATCGAGTCCTCAGCCGAGAAGGTCACAGGCGCCTCCAGCTTGAAGAGCTCCACCGAGTCACGCTCAGCGATAGGTGCCTCGGCATCTTTTGCCAATGTATTGGTCGCAACTGGAGCTAGCGTCGTATCCGCTTTTGCAGCGAGGCTGTCGCTGACCACTGATAGCGAGTCCGGAGGCGTCGCCAGCGAGTCCAGCAAGCGAGTCGTATCAGCCGATAGATCCGCCACGACCGTGTCCAGTGACTCCGTCTGCGACGGTGTAGCGACAGGCGGCTCCGTGCGTCGTACCTGTGTCGCACACGACACGACCACCACCCCTATGACAAGCAGTAGGAGCAGCCGCACGAGCGAGCGAGGAGCTATGACAGAGCTAGACATGTACTATAATAATGCGACCAAGCTTATGTTGATACATCAACCGCAGGCAAAGGTACTAAATAGTGGCGTGCCACGGCACGTTCCAGGCGTATACGTTAGGGCTGACGCATTATGTCTTGGTGCTCTACTAACTACGCTTGGACGACAACTCTGGGATATGTGCCTTGAGCTTGGCTTCATAGCGCTATTGATACCCATACATCTTCGTTAAGTCCAATCTCTACCGAGGAAATCTAGAATCTCCAGGGAGCAAACGAAAACTCTCCACGGAGGCGGGAAATAAAACTTCGGAAGAATGAAATAAAACTTCGGAAGAAGCAAATCAAAGTTCGGAAGAATTTTTCGTTTCCTCGCTGGATATTCTGAAATCCCTCCGAAGAGATTTTCGATTTCCTCGAGAGTGAGGTGTCGGGCTCATCGGACGAGTAACCCTGTGTAGGGACGCACGGGAGTGTCTAGTGGGAGGGCGTCCGTTGTATCAAAGGTTACAGCACCATGGCTTTAACGAGGACGGACGCACAGATCGTGCGTCCCTACAACGGGTTACACGTCTCCCTCTAATCTCTAATTTCGTACCTTTGCGCTATAATAGAGAGAACTGTATGGATTACAATCACCACGACATAGAGCAATCGGCTCAGCGCATCTGGCATGACGCAGATATTTATCGCGTAGAGATAGACCGCGATAAGCCTTCGTACTACGTACTCGACATGTTTCCCTATCCCTCGGGGGCGGGACTACATGTGGGGCACCCGCTAGGATACATTGCCTCTGACATTTACGCTCGCTATAAGCGACTACAGGGGTACAACGTCCTGCACCCTATGGGGTACGATGCTTTCGGTCTGCCAGCCGAGCAGTACGCTATCCAGACGAATCGTCACCCAGAGGAGACGACGCGGGTCAACATAGCGCGCTATCGTGAGCAGCTAGACAACATTGGCTTTGGTTTCGACTGGAGCCGCCAGGTGGTGACCTGCGATCCGGAGTACTACAAGTGGACGCAGTGGGCATTCATACAGCTTTTCCACCATTACTACGACACTGCCACAGAGCGTGCCGAGCCTATCGACAAATTGATTCAGTACCTAGAGGCTCACGGCACGGAGGGCTGTACCGCCTACGCCAGTACGCCACTGGAGCTAACGGCTGAGGCGTGGCGGAATGCGAGCGAGGCGGAGCGGTCAGAGTGGCTGATGCACTACCGTCTGGCATTCCTCGGTGAGAGTGTGGTCAACTGGTGCCCTGAGCTGGGCACCGTCCTCGCCAATGATGAGGTGAGCGATGGCGTGAGCGAGCGTGGTGGCTACCCCGTGGTGCAGCGCAAGATGAAGCAGTGGAGCCTCCGCGTCTCTGCCTATGCGGAGCGTTTGCTAGCGGGTCTCAACAGGCTTGACTGGAGCGATGCACTCAAGGAGATGCAGCGCAACTGGATCGGTAAGTCGGTCGGTGCATCGGTTACTTTCAAGGCTAGTACTGCTCATGGTACGTTGCCTATCGAGGTCTTTACCACTCGTCCCGACACGCTCTACGGAGTGACCTTTATGGTGCTAGCTCCCGAGAGTAGTCTGGTGGCTGACCTGACTACGGAGGAGCAGCGTGACGCTGTCGAGACCTACCTGGATCGCACGAAGCGCCGCACAGAGCGGGAGCGTCAGGCGGATCACTCGGTGACGGGTGTCTTCACGGGCTCCTATGCACAGCACCCGCTGACGGAGGCGTTGATCCCGATCTGGATTAGCGACTATGTACTGGCGGGCTATGGTACGGGCGCGATCATGGCGGTGCCAGCGCACGACTCAAGAGACTTTGCTTTCGCACGGCACTTTGACTTGCCGATACGTCAGGTTGTTTTGCCAAAGGGTGGCGAAGAGTCCGACCCGTCCACCTGGAGCGAAAGCATCGACAGCAAAGAGGGCGAGCTGATCAATTCGCCACTCCTCAATGGCAAGCCAGTCTCTGAGGCAATTGACTGGATGTGTCACTACCTGGACGAGCAGGGGCTCGGTCAGAAGCGAATCAACTACCGCCTGCGTGACGCTATCTTTAGCCGCCAGCGCTACTGGGGCGAGCCGATACCTATATATTATAAGGAGGGTGTGCCACACACGCTACCGCTCGACAAGCTCCCGCTGACCCTGCCTGAGGTGGATAAGTATCTCCCCACGGAGAGTGGCGAGCCACCGCTAGGGCGTGCCAAGCACTGGTGTACTGAGGAGGGCTATCCCTACGAACTCTGCACGATGCCAGGCTTTGCGGGGAGTAGCGCTTACTACCTACGCTATATGGATCCGCACAATCACGATGCTTTGGTCTCCCCCGATGCCAATAACTACTGGCGACAGGTGGATCTCTACATCGGTGGTACGGAGCACGCTACGGGGCACCTGATCTATAGTCGCTTCTGGAATAAGTTTCTCTACGACCTTGGGATCGTGTGCGAGGATGAGCCATTCAAGCGCTTGGTCAACCAAGGGATGATCCAGGGGCGCTCCAACTACGTTTACCGCATCAAGGGGACGAACCAGTTTGTCACCTACTCGCAGCGTGAGCAGTACGATGTGACGCAGATGCATGTGGACATACATTTGGTTCACAACGATGTCCTCGATCAGGAGGCATTCCGTCAGTGGCGTGATGACCTGCACGATGCGACCTTCATCACCGAGGCGGACGGTAGCTATCTCTGTGGCTACGGGGTGGAGAAGATGAGCAAGTCCATGTTCAACGTGGTCAACCCTGACGAGATCATCGAGCAGTATGGCGCTGATACGCTGAGGATGTATGAGATGTTTCTCGGACCTCTGGAGCAGAGCAAGCCGTGGGATACGAATGGCATTGACGGCGTCTACCGCTTCCTCAAGCGTGTCTGGTCACTCTACCACGACAGTGAGGGGCAGCTGACCGTCTCGGCCGATGCTCAGGCTAGCCGTGAGGAGCTTCGCACGATCCATAAGCTGATTCAGAAGATTACCCAGGACATCGAGCGTCTCTCCTTCAATACCTCTGTCTCGGCCTTTATGATTGCTGTGGGCGAGCTACAGAAGGCTGGGACCACTTCGCTGGAGGTGCTTCGCCCCTTGGCGGTTCTGCTTTCGCCTTTTGCGCCACATATTGCAGAGATGCTGTGGCAGGAGATGCGCACCGCATGCTGTAGCGACACGCTCTCGGCTGAGAGCATCGTGGTGGCTGCGTGGCCCCAGTGTGACGAGTCGCTCATCGCTGAAGATTCGGTGCGCTATCCCGTGAGCTTCAACGGTAAGGTACGCTTTAACCTAGAGCTCCCCGCTGGTCTCTCCAAGGAGCAGATCGAGGAGCAGGTGCTGGCGCATCCCGACACGGTCAAGTGGATTGACGGCAAGCCTCTCAAGAAGGTAATTGTCGTGCCAGGTCGTATAGTCAACATTGTATTGTAATGATCAAGTCTCCAGGCTCTACCGTGCTGGTGCTGGGCTGTGTGGAGACTATTCCATCTATCTCTAGAAAACAAATCATATAGTATGTCTCAAACTTTAGTAGCTCCTACTAGTAATCGAGCGAAAGCGTGGTATTTCGTCCACGACTTCTTCTTTATCGTACTCGGTGTCTGTCTCTACGTACTCGGCTGGGCGGGCTTCGTCCTGTCACAGGAGATTGCTACGGGCGGACTCGCAGGTGTTACGACTATCATACAGATAGCGACGAACATCCCCGCCTTTATCCCTTACAACATCATCAATGTCGGATTGCTGATCGTCTCAATCATCTTCCTCGGGTGGCGCTACTCTATCAAGACACTCATCGGAGTCATCCTTATGGGTATCGCTATCCCTATCGGTCAGGCTCTCTTTGGAGATCCAAATACGGAGGTCTACCACAACCTGAACCACTGGCTCACGGACAATATCCCCAATGTGGGGCCTCTGCTCAGGGAAGAGCGCTTTATGGCGGTCATCATCGGTGGTATCTTATGTGGTAGCGGACTCTTTTTGGTCTTTCACGTAAATGGCAGTACGGGCGGTACGGACGTGATTGTCTCGCTCTTTAACAAGTACACGACGCTCTCACTGGGACGTGCTATGATCCTGATTGATGCGACGATCGTGACGGCCTCGTACTTTGTCAATGTCTACATCTCGGGCAAAGACCCGCAACTCGGTGCTGAGCTACTGACTTTCTCCATCGTAGAGGTGGTCTTTTGCGCCATCACGCTGGACTACTGGACCAATAGTAATAAGCACTCAATACAGCTCTTTATCTTTAGCAAGAAGTACAAGGAGATCAACGAAGCGATCACGCAGCGCCTGCACAGAGGCTGTACACTTGTACATGCTGACGGAGGCTATTCGCAAGAGGAGATGCGCATCCTTATGGTAGTCACCCGCAAGGCGCAGTTACAGAGTATCAATCGGATTATCAAAGAGATTGACCCCGACGCCTTCGTATCGGAGGGCACTGTGCATGGAGTCTACGGACGTGGCTTTGACAATCTGAAGTAAGGACAAAGTCACGGCGACATGCTCGCTACGAGCCGACACAACAAAGCACTACTCGCTCTACTAGGTTGCTTGCTAGTAGGGGGACTAGTGCTCTACTTGTATCGTCCCGAAGCTCTTCCGATACCTCGTTGTCCCTTTCTACAGCTCACGGGATGGCAATGCCCTGGCTGTGGTTCGCTACGAGGTATCCACGCCTTGCTCCATGGCAACCTAGGACGAGTCCTACAGCTCAATGTGATGCTCTTCCCAGGGCTCGTCTACTTCACCCTCCTCGTGATACTGGAGCTACTCCGGCCCTATCGTCCACAAGCGGAGCGCCTCTATAGGAGACTCGCAGGGCGCACCGCCTGTTGGATCATCTTTGCCATCATCTTCGCTTGGGGCATCGTACGCAACCTCCTCTGAGACAGCTCTAGCACCTTATGAGACTCCTTACACTCCTGACGCTAGGGCTACTCCTCTCCTGTAGTGGAGCGCTCGCACAGAGCAGTTCGTCAGACACGCTCGCTCCATCGCCAGATCCTCTCGTAGCACTACTTCCAGGAGCGCTCTATGCTGCCTACCCGCTCCATCACAGCGATGTGGCTATTCGTACGACTCGGCACAACCTCCTAGGCTCCCAGTGGCGCAATCATTACGACGATCACATGCAGTTTGCCTCCTATGGCCTACAGCTCGCGATGCGCTGTGGCGGTGCCACGGGACGCTCCCGCTCGTGGGGCGAGATGCTGACCGCCGATGGCATAGGCGCACTAGGGACGGCAGCTATCGTCCTTTCGGTCAAAAGTGGCGTGCAGCGTATGCGTCCCGACGGATCGACACGCAATAGCTTTCCATCGGGGCATACAGCGACAGCCTTCCTCGGTGCCGAGCTCTTTAACCTAGAGTATGGCGCCGACTACCCTTTGCTGGCTCATCTGCAGTATCTCTTCGCCACCTCAGTCGCTTTCGGGCGCATGGCCAACAATCGTCACTGGTACTCCGACGTCCTGTGGGGCGGGCTCATCGGAGTGACCATGGCTCGTGTCGGGTATCTCGCCAGTGATCTCATCTTCGGTCGCTACACGCCAGCGGTAAGTTCGCAGAGTCCAGACCAATACTTCTACGTCTCGCTCCTTTATAGTCGCAACTTATTCGGCGGAGCTGGCTGTCTCGGCACGCAACTCGGCTGGCAGACACCCTCTCTCAACTATGCTGCAGAGCTTTCTCTACGACCCGATAGGGAGCGCCCCACGCTCCACGGAGACCTCATCGTGGGAGCACCGCTCTACCAGTGGCGATACTTAATCCTGCGACAGAGTTACGGCATAGGCATTGGCTATGACAAAGCAACTAGCGAGCGCACCTATGCACATCTTCAGGCTGGTCTAGAGGCTCTCCCCAGACTGCGCTACCTAGATAAGCTCGGTCTCTTCCTCCGGCTCCACTGCGAGCCTTATCGTCAGAGCTACCTAACGCTAGGTCTGTCGCTCCGTCATCCCTGCTGGTAAAGCTTCTACGGTCTAGCCTCTTTTTCGTACCTTTGGAGAGCATTCAGTAATCTATGGTCGCCTCGAGACGACCATTCCTTCACACATCTCATAC
>NZ_CAMYEZ010000014.1 GCF_947254915.1 uncultured Porphyromonas sp.
GGAAGGAAACGAAAGTAGGTCAGAAAACTTTCGTTTCCTGACCTACTCGATTTTGGAGCTTGGTTGGGTCACTCGGCATCGTGATACGCAGGGTGCTGCTGATTGCGAGGATGGTAGCGCAGGATGTCGGCACGGAGTGCGGTGCGGTCCACGTGGGTGTAGATCTCCGTCGTTGCGATGCTTTCGTGCCCCATCATCAGCTGGATAGCGTGCAGGTCGGCACCTCCCTCAAGCAGGTGCGTAGCAAAGCTGTGTCGCAACGTGTGCGGACTGATCTCCTTATGTATGCCCGCCAGCTCAGCAAGCGTGCGGATCAGACAGAAGACCGTGATGCGAGAGATCGGTTGACCACGACGTGAGATGAAGATATACTGATCATACTCAGGCTTCGCATTATAGCGACAAGGATCGTTGAGATAGCACTGCACATCAGCGACCGCCTTGGGACTCATCGGCACCAGACGCTCTTTGCGCCCCTTGCCCCAGACGTGCAGATAACCTTCGTCGAGGAAGACATCGGAGTAGGTCAGCCCGCAAAGCTCCGACACACGTAGTCCGCAACTGTAGAGCACCTCTATGATCGCCGTGTCTCGTGAGGCTTCGGGACGCTCCTCGTCGATAGCTCCGAGGAGGCTGTCTATCTCTGCCAGCGTGAGCACCTCGGGGAGCTTCTTAGGTATCGGTGGCGTCTGCAATATATCCGTCGGGTCACGCTCTATCTCCTCCTCTAGCGATAGAAAGCGAAAGAAACTCTTGACCCCGCTCAGCACACGAGCCAGCGAACGCATCGAGATACCTAAGTCCAGCATATGTGCGGCAAAGTTATTGAGATGTTGCAACTTCACTTCCCGCAGACTCAACCCTATGTCTCCTATGTAGGTGTAGAGCTTGTCCACATCGTAGAGGTAGGAGTCGATACTATTGTCCGAGAGGTGTTGCTCCAGCCTCAGATAAGTTTTGTAGCGCTGTATCAGTTGCTGTCTTGGTTCTAGACTCATTGCAAGGGAGTTTCTTACTATCTTTGCGCTACGAAGTTAGCCATTTGCATCTAAACCGACAAGTTCACTATGCCTACAAATAGTTTGATCGAACCCCTTGCGACCCCGACCACGGGCAAGCCAGCCATACTCATCCTCAATGGTCCTAACCTAGTCCAGGTGGGTCAGCGCGAAGCCGAGATCTACGGATCAACGCCTCTAGTCCCCTACTTGGAGCAGCTAGCAAATGCCACCACAGAGGCGACCATTGCCATACGCTACTCGCACTACGAGGGCGCACTCATCGAGTACCTCTACATGGCTCAGGAGCTAGGCTACCAAGCGGTCATACTCAATGCGGGGGGCTACACGCATACCTCCGTAGCTATCGCAGACACGATACGTGCTATCTCTTTACCAGTCATCGAGGTGCACATCTCCCAGCCACTAGCTCGTGAGACTTACCGCCACACTTCACTCATAGCGCCCTATTGCCGTGGTAGCATAGCTGGCTTTGGCGTGGCCAGCTACGACTTAGCCTTACGAGCAGCCCTTCAGCTGAGCCGTTGACACCTTATATTATATAGACTATGGACGCAGAGCTAGAGCTTTATGCCCAGCAGCACAGTTCCTTCGGAGATCCTCTACTAGACGAATTGCTCCGCACTGCCTATGTGCGCCTCCTTCAGCCGAGGATGGTCTGTGGAGCTACGCAGGCGGGGCTACTTTCGATGCTCATCAAGCTCAGTGGTGCCAAGCGTGTCCTAGAGCTGGGCGCTTATAGTGGTTACTCAACGATAGCCATGGCGATGGCGCTCGAACCAATCGCTGGCGAGATCGACTCCATCGAGTGCGATGCAGAGATGATTCACTTCCTCTCTCCTTTTGTAGCACGTAGCGGGTGTGCTGAGCGCATTCACATACACCACGGTCAGGCTCTAGAGCTGATGCCAGTACTACTAGCGCAACAGGACTATGATCTCGTCTACATTGACGCCAACAAGCGTCAGTATCCCGACTACTACCAGTTACTGCGCAAACACTTACGACCAGGGACTATCATCTTGGCCGACAATACCCTTTGGGACGGTAAAGTAGCCGCCCCAACGACCCATCACGACCTTCAGCTGGAAGGGATCCAGCACTTCAATGAACTGGTAGCTCAAGACAGTGGCGTGGAGCAGCTCCTCCTCCCACTTCGTGATGGGCTCACGATCATTCGCATTCTGTCCGCCTAGTCAGGCTGAGCGGGAGCGATAGGCTTTGCCTCTTGAGAGGGCAGTTCAGCCGTTGTAGGCATTATCTCCGTGGTGGGCTTGACTGTGTCGCTCTTCGCTTGCATCTTATGCGAGGTCACTTCATTGCGTAGCTTGATAAGCTCTTCACGTTGCTCAGCCGTGAGCTTGTTGAGCTTGAGCCACTCTAGGAGCGCACGCACCGCCAGTCCGATCGTGATGACCGTGATCGCCCCGATAGCGCCCGACCAAGAGACCGTGACAAAGGGCAGATCCTGCGTAGGCGTACGCCATCCGAAGAGCGCCTTGCAGAGGATTGGCATAAAGAGCGCGACCACCGCCACGACCACCACAAAAGCGATGTAGCCCCCGAAGTGACGACGGCGCATCATGTGCCCAGCTACATAGTAGTAGTTGAGGTAGAAGATTGCAATCAGAAAGATATCCAGTAGCCACGTAGAGAGATAGTGTGATGGTGCCTGAAATAAAGACTCAGCCATCGTACTGCTCTGACCAACTAAGATGGACTGAATCAGTATGATAACGAGCCATGCGACTAGATAGATGAGCCAAGAGTAGCTCTTCGTCGAGTTTTGCTTTGCAGCAGTAGCGTCTTGTTTCATAATACAGGTAGACTTATAGTTATTACACCACAAAGATACAACAGGATAACGAAAGAAGCCTACATACAACGCAACCTGTCAGGGCTGACGCATTATATCGTGGTACTCCACGAACTAAGCTTGACAAAAACTCTAGGATATGTGGCTTGAGCCTGTCTTCATAGCGCTATCAATACTCATACATCTTCGCTAAGTCCGATATCTCCCGAGGAGTTTTTCCAATATCTCCCGAGGAAACGAATATTCCCCACGGAGCGCCGAAATAAAACTTCGGAAGAATGAAATAAAAGTTCGGAAGAATGAAATGAAAGTTCCAAAGAATTTTTCGTTTCCTCGCTGGATAATCCAGAATATCTACGGATGAATTTCCCGATTCCCTCCACCTCTTGATTTCTGTCTCAGAGACGTAGATTATAATGAGTCAGCCCTGCGCAAACTAGTTTTTTCTAAGCATGGCATGACATTGCTCTTAGCCCAAGTAGCACATCTGAAGCCTCGTGTGAGGGGGCGTGTGCTACTATAGTTGCTTGAGCACCTTCACGAGATGCTCTCCGATATTGATGGTGTAGCCTTGTTGAATGTAGACGACTCTATTGAATGTGTCGCAGATGAGGAAGATAGGGAGCGAACTGGATGTGAGCTTCATCTCCTCGCAGATCTCTTTGAGTATAGCGCCCTCTGAGTCTATGCCCCAGACCACTTGAGCGGGCAGGTCAAAGCCCTCATCGACAAATCGTGTGGCAGCATCTTGGCTCTCAAAGAGTAGTACGACAGACTTGCCCCACTCCTCGAGAGCGGACTTATAGATGGCGATGTCTCGTAGCGTATGATTGCTCGGCTCGTGATTTGGAGCGATCAAGCCTAAGATGTAGTAGCCACGTCCAGTTGTTGAGATGAGGCTCTTGGTGGTCTGTGTGGCGAGGTCGTAGTAGAGGTTCTCCGCATTAAAGCTTCCGATGACCTGTACTCCCTCATTGCTCTCTCGCATAGTGAGCTGTACGGTAGTGGTCTCCCCACGCTTGATCTCAAAGACCTCGCTATGCGTGAGCACGGCACCGCTGGCCATACGTGTACCAGTGGTCAGTAGATACCTGCCCTCGTCTAGGGTGATGCCCTTGGCAAAGTCGCGACTCCAAGTAGCCTCCTCGTCAAAGGTCAGCAGTGAGGTCTGACCAGCGACGATGCGACTGATGGTAAAGTGCGTATAGTACTTAGGATCGCTGATATACTTTGAGGGGGTATAGCGTAACTGAAGTGTGCCTTGAGGGCTGGCTGTGGGACTAGTATGGTCGTGCCACAGGACGTCGATCCACTGATTCTCTGCGTAATACTGTGGCTTGCGGTTGATCTCGTTAATACGTGCAGGCCATCCGAGACTACGGGCTGCTGCTACGAAGAAGATGTCTCTGCCTAGCTCATCGGCCTGTCGCTCGCGGTAGACGCTCATAGGCTGCATTCTCAGACCTTGCGGGTTCTGATCCGTTACTAGCTTAATGTTGTCGAGCGTCCAGACGATCAGCTCTCGTGGTGAGCGGAGGTCTGCCAGCTGCTCACGGAGGAAGTGCTTGTACGGAGTGAGCCACTCTAGCTCTACGCGGGGATTGAGGACGTACTTGCAGTAGAGCTCTGACTGATTGGTCTCGGCTGTCTCACTGTCTTGTAAGACTTCGAGGGATATGTCTCGCAGATCCTTCTTCGTTAGGACGGAGAGAAGCTTCTGAGCCATCTCTTTGTTGTTAGCTTGCTTGATAAACTGCTGAATGGTCGCATAATTGCCTCGTGACTCATCGACCATAGTCGCCTCGTAGGCTTGACGGAGACTATCTTCGTAAGCTAGGCGCTCGTTGTTGATGCGTCGCATCTCTTCGGATACTTGAGGCAAGGAGCCCGATATGCTAGGCGGTGTAATCGTTTCGTCCAAAACTTTCGGCAGGCTCTCGGGCGATAGGGTCACGGTCACCACTGGCTTGGCACCGAAGGTGACCTTTGTTAGGGCTATGGCACCATCCTTTTCGACCCAAACCATCATATCCCCACGTCCCGCCGTGAGCTTAGCTCTTCCCAAGGCATCGGTAAACTTAGAGGCTACAGTGAAGTAATCTGCATAGTTGTACAGCTTGAAGTCTACGCGGGCATTGGCTACCGGCTCTCCAGCGAGCGTCTTCACCTCAATGGTTACTTCAGCGCTAGGAGCATAGTGGTCGATCACATTGATCTCAGTAAAGAATGGCGTCCGCTGGATCACCTCTTCGGGACCGTCGTACGCTCCAAACACTTTGGTGTGCATAAGCATACCACGCGAAGCGCTCTCGTTGAACCACCCTAAGTTGAGTACTGGCTCAGGCTCGCACGCCCCCAAGAAGTACCACACCCCATCGGCCCACGCTTCGACCCACGCATGATTGTCGTCTGTATGAGCCCAGCGGGGCGTGTAGACCTGCCTAGCGGGGATACCCACAGAGCGGAGCGCAGCCACGAGGAGCGTGCTCTCTTCGCCACACCGACCGTAGGCTGTACGCACAGTCGCTAGCGGACTACTGGTACGGGCATCAGTAGGACGATAGGTAACCTTCTCGTGGCACCAGTGATTAACCTCCAGTATAGCGTCATACATAGACATACCGATGACACGATCTTTCAGTTCCTTGTAGAAAACCTCTCGACTATTGTCCAGGTTCTCGTTATTCACCCTAATCGGTAGGACGAAGTGTCTGAACTCCCGCTCGGGTATCCGCTTGCCCCAAGGCATCTCTTGGCGAGTCTGTAGCGAGAGTTGCACATTGTGCTCGTAAAAGGCTCTGCTATAGTCACACCGGTCTGGCAAGGGTAGGTACTGATAGAGGAAGTCTAGATACTGCTTGACTAAGGTAGCGGTTGGCTTCGTTTGCGCTAGAGCCAGCGATCCGCTTAGTAGTAGCACTGTGATGAGGTATAGAGAGAGTCTTCGTGTCATAAGATCTAGATAGCGTATCTATTCGCTTTGCAAAGGTAAGCTTTTAGGAATCACGGCATAGCCTTTAGGAATCTTCGCACAATATCTGCCGAGGTCTCCAGCCTACCGTCTGGTAGACGTAGAGATGCCGAGCCATGCACCTCTCGAGCACCCGTCTCGGTGAGTATTCGTTTGATATTGCTCGCCGTCACACCGCCCCCAGGGAGTATCTTAATTGCACCCGTAGCATGCTCAACGAGTTGACGTATGATCGGTATCCCCGCCTCCGCAGTATCCTTAGTCCCAGAGGTAAGGATACGTGTGCAGCCCAATGCCCGTATCGTCTCCAAAGCCTCTAGCGGACTCTGCGACTGGTCAAACGCCCGATGAAACGTAAAGGCGACTCCTTGAGATCGCTCCAAGAGCCTTCTCGTGGCGACCTCATCCACATCGCCAGCAGAGGTCATAGCTCCACTCACGATAGAATCAGCGTAGGGTAGCACCGCCTCTATGTCTCGCTCCATAACACGAAGCTCCTCCTCGGAGTAGACGAAGTCTCCCTCTCTCGGGCGGATCAAGACGTGGATGCGGAGCTCGGGATAGAGGGTGCGCACCTCTCTCAGCAGTCCTAGGGAAGGCGTCAGCCCACCCACAGACAGTGCTGAGCATAGCTCTATACGCTTAGCTCCTCCCGCCACAGCTGCCTGCACGCTCCGTATGCTTGCTGTGCACACCTCTAGTGTATACTCTCTTACTCCTCGGCAATCTTCCGAAGTCACGTCCTGTATCATACTAAGATTGTTTCCTTGTCGCTACAAACTTACTAAAAAAAACAGATCCTGCAAGTCGTGTACCCCGCCTCAATTGCGAGATCTACGTAGCCAGACGAATCTACAACGATTTGAAAACTATTTGCTACCTTTGGCTTCACAAGCATCTATAACCTATCAAATATAAGTACCCTTATGAACAACTTACTCAGAAAAGCCTTCGCACTCTGCGCCCTCGTCCTCGCTACGGGATACTGTCTGTCTGCACAAGTGGTTGTGGTGCAGGGCGAGCCCGAGGCTCCACTGCCACAGACGCTCAACGAGGTGCGCCTCAACCTTCTAGCACCCGTAGCCTTCAAGGCTATCTCACTCGAGTACGAGCGCTCCACGATCAGGGTAAAAGACCTAGGCTTCGGAGCTACCATCAGCGCCAGCTTTGCCCAAGGGGAAGACTATGAGGCCTCGCTCTTTCCCGCCTTTGGTGTGATGCCCTATGCGCGTTGGTACTTCGGTGGCAAGAAGCTCTCGATGACAAGGCTTAACTCAGGCTTCTTTATCGAGGCAAACACGGCGATCAACTACAATCGCTATACCATAAGACACTACAACCCCACGAACGACCAAACAACAAGCGAAACTCTACAAGGCACCTCTTGGGGTATCGGTCTCGGTGGCGGCTGGAAGTTTGTCTCTCGGAGCAACTGGAGTGGCGAGATCAGTCTACGTGTGGGACGCAATTTCGTCAGGAGCAAAGGCTATGACGATGTCTACGTCCACCCAGCTATCTCCGTGGGCTACCGCTTCTAAGCACGCATACGTCATCCTATTTCTATGGGGAGGATACCAAGCGACGGTGTCCTCCCCTTTTTTCTTTAAAAGCGCTCCTGTTGAGCGCCCTCCCTGGCAAATTGGAATTATCTGTGGAGGAAATCCGAATCCTCCACCGAGGAACGAGAAGTTTCTTCGGAACTTTGATTTCACTCTTCCGAAGTTTCATTTCATTCTTCCGAAGTTTTATTGGCCGTCTCCGTGGAGAATGAAAAATCCCCACCGAAGAGTTTCGGATTTCCTCCGTAGAGAATATCTCTACTCAAACCGAGACTGTAGACTTTTGCAACAGTCTCAAGCTAGGATGTCAAGAAGTTGGTGACTATAGATGCCCCCGCTAGATCGTAATCACACATCCCCACAGCGGACTAGCCATCTCATCTGACTACACAACTTGCTAATCAGCCAAATTTCAGAGACAATCTACGGTTTCTAAAAAGTGAGTATCTTTGCATCCGGGTCATATACAAGATTTAGCCGAGGACTTCTTGCAACATATATAGGAGTCCACTCGTCTACATCATACAGAGTGCCTCCCGAATAGGCACTATGACCTACGCTCTTTGAATAGACAACTAGTAATACATCAATAACTTTTAGACAACTGGATATGAATCTAAAGCGAATGCTGTCTATGACTGTGGTTCTCCTGACCATGTTGCTACCTCGTGTAGCCTCTGCTCAGGATATGAGTCAACCACTGCCTATAGACCCACAAGTCCGTACGGGCAAACTCGACAATGGACTGACCTACTTCATCCGTCACAACGAGCAGCCGAAGAATCGTGCTGAGTTTTACATAGCTCAGCGTGTCGGCTCTATCCTTGAGGAGGAGAATCAGCGCGGTCTAGCTCACTTTCTAGAGCATATGTGCTTCAACGGCACGAAGAACTTCCCCGACAAGACACTCATTAGCTATCTCGAGTCAAACGGTATGCGCTTCGGCTACAACCTCAACGCCTATACGGGTATCGATGAGACGGTCTACACGCTGATGGAGGCTCCTACAGAGCGTAAGGGCTTCATAGATAGCTGTCTGCTCATCCTACACGACTGGAGTGGCTTCGTCACACTAGCCGATGAGGAGATAGACAAGGAGCGTGGCGTCATCACTGAGGAGTGGCGCTCGCGTGACAATGCACAGATGCGTATGCTCAATACGGCACTCCCCAAGATCTACCCCAACAACCGCTACGGTGTACGCATGCCTATCGGTCTGATGAGCGTGGTCAACGGCTTTAAGTACAACGAGCTACGCGACTACTATCACAAGTGGTATCGTCCCGACCTACAGGCTATCATCGTGGTCGGTGATGTCGATGTAGACTATGTAGAGAAGAAGATCAAGGAGATGTTTGCCGACATACCTGCACCAGTCAATGCAGCAGAGCGTGTCTACTTCCCCGTAGAGGACAATGATGAGCCACTCGTAGCTATCGAAAAGGACAAGGAGGCTACCAGCACTGACCTGATGGTTATGTTCAAGACAGACGCTATGCCTGTCGAGATGACCCGCACCATCGCTGGTGTCATGAAGACCTACCTATATGGCATCACAAACCGAATCCTCGATGAGCGCTTTACAGATCTCATGCACAAGCCCAACCCCGCTTTCACTAGCGCTAGTGGATATATAAGCAACTACTTCCTCGCTCAGACGAAGGACGCTCTTACCTTCAACGTTACGGCACGTGAGGGTGAGCTAGACGTAGCACTCAAGGCTCTTATGGCTGAGATAGAGCGCATACGCCAGTATGGCTTCACAAAGGGTGAGTATGAGCGTGCACGCACTGATCTCCTCAAGGGCTATGAGAATAGCTACAACGAGCGTGAGACTCGCAAGAATAAATCTTATGCTGACGAGTACAAGGACTACTTCACCACGGGTGGATACATCCCTGGTATCGAGATGGAGAAGGCGATGATGGAACAGGTCGCTGCAAACATACCTCTAGAAGTCGTCAACCAGATGATACAGTCTATCATCGGTGACAAGAACATGGTGCTTATGCTCACAGCTCCCGACAAGGCAGGGCTCGTACTACCTACCGAGGCTGAGCTAGTTGCTAAGGTCAATGAGTACCGCAAGCTCCCCGTAGAGCCTATCAAGGACGCTGTCTCTGATATGAAGCTGCTGGATAAGGCTCCCAAGGCTGGCAAAGTAACCAAGCGTGAGGACAACCTCAAGTTTGGTACAACGCGCCTCACACTGAGCAACGGTATGGTAGTCTATCTCAAGACGACCGACTACAAGAAGAATCAGCTCTCACTCACAGCTGTAGCTCCTGGTGGCACCAACGCTTACCTCAAGAACGCTAAGGACCTGCCCAATATCAAGAACCTCAGCAGCGTCGTCTCGCTAGGTGGTGTAGGCAAGTTTGACAATCCTACCCTCTCTAAGGCACTGACAGGTCGTAGCGTCTCTGCTTCTGGCTCTATGCGTGGCACACGCACCTTCTTTAGCGGTTTGTCTACGCTTGAGGATATGGAGACTTTCTTCCAGCTTCTCTACCTCCGCATGACGCAGCCTAGACAGGATGCAGATGCCTTTACCAACTGGCGCACCAACATGATCGAGCAGATCAAGAATATGGAGTCCAATCCTATGATTTCCTTCCAGGATTCGCTCTTATATGCGCTCTACAACAACGATCCTCAGATGCGACGCGCTACTATTGCTGAGATCGAGGCTGTCAACTACGATCGCGTGATGCAGATCTGGAAAGAGCGCATCGCTGATCTAGGAGACCTACAGCTCTACTTCATCGGTAATGTAACTCCCGAGCAGCTGATCCCTTACCTAGAGAAGTATGTAGCTTCTGTACCTACTAAGGGTCGTAAGCACAACATGCTCAAGGAGCTCGTACCCGCAGTACGTCAGGGTTCTATGCACATTGACTTCAAGAAGGAGCTTGCTACTCCGATGGCTATGGTCATAGCTGCTTATACGGGCAAGCTACCCTACACGCTCCACAACGAGCTAGCTATGGAGGTACTAGGAGCAGTTATGGATCAGGTCTACACAGCTACCGTTCGTGAGGACGAGGGTGGCACATACGGTGTCAGCTCGGGTGGATCTATCAGTGACAATCCTGAGGGCGAGACTGTCTTCCAGATCTTCTACCAGACAGATCCTGAGAAGGTAGACAGACTCAACAAGATCATCTACGCAGAGCTCGAGAAGGTAGCTAAGAATGGTCCCGAGAAGGAGATGTTTGACAAGACTATCCTCAACATGAAGAAGGACTATGCTGAGAACCTTAAGAAGAACGGCTACTGGCTCAACTACATGATTGACTTCTTCTTCGATGGTCGTGACTTCCAGACTGACTACGAGAAGACGCTCAACGGCATCACGCCCGCAGACGTACAGAAGATCGCTCAGGAGCTCCTCAAGCAGGACAATCACATCGAGGTCATCATCCGCGATGCTAAGAAAGCGAAGTAAATGAAGCTTACACTCCTACAGGGTGTCTATCACACTCCGTGACGACGTCTCCGTAAGGAACTAGCAATACTAACTAGCAAGAGCGAGTAACTCTAGGGTCTCCCCTCCGAGTTACTCGCTCTACACGATTACAGACCAACTCTTTGCCATCAAGGAGCAACTTGAGCAACAATTGGGTTGTCAACACTATAGGCTGAGGACTCAAAGCGCAGGGCGAGAACTGCTACTGGCGGGAGATCATCCGACGTATGTCGACGCAGAAGTTGGTCACCACCGAAGGCGTCAATCCGCTGGGCGAAAAGGTCGAAATGCGACAATGTAGTAAGTCCTCCAAACAAGACACCGAGATCTACCAAAAGCTAGGCTTACGAGAAGCATCTTTCAAGAAAATCAAAATCTGTAGGATACAAAGTCCATAACTCAAACGCTCCCGCCCGCACCCAATAACCATTACACGCTCCCTCCCTTGAAACTTGGTGTAGATGAGCTATAAGGGTACTTCACCAATCATTTTGACCTTTACGCCAAGTTTGATTGGGTCGTGGAGATAAAGAAAGAAGGCCGAGAAGTAACGAATACTTCTCGACCTTCTTTCTGATGGTGGCGTATGCTACGAGGGCATCCGCCGATCTATTTGTGAGCTACTACCTCTTAGTAGGCTAGACCCTCACGGGCTAGCTTCTCCTCCTGCTTGTAGAAACGGAAGGTCTTCACCTGTAGCTCTACGGCAGCGTCGTCATCGCAGACGATGATGCTGTCGGAGTGAAGCTGCAGTGCGGAGATAGGACACATCTGGGTGATATGACCCTCGACGGCCTTGCAGAGAGCACGCGCCTTGTTCGAACCGTTGATAAGAATCATCACCTCACGAGCATCTGTCACGGTGCCGACACCTACGGTTAGGGCACGTGTAGGAACCTTTGAGAGGTCGTTGTCAAAGAAACGGCTATTGTCACGGATGGTCTCGGGCATCAGACGCACCTCACGAGTGCGAGAGGCTAGCGAGGAGCCTGGCTCGTTGAAGGCGATGTGGCCATCAGAGCCGATACCGCCGATGAAGAGGTCGATACCTCCGCGTGACTGAATCATCTCTTCGTAAGCTTGGCACTCAGCAGCGGTGTCCTCAGCCAAACCATTGAGGAGGTGTGTATTCTTGGGGTCGATGTCGATGTGGTCGAAGAAGTTGCTCTTCATGAAGTAGTGATAGCTCTCGGGATGTGAGGGCTCTAGACCGACATACTCGTCCATATTGACTGTAATTACGTTCTTGAAGCTGACACGACCAGCCTGACAGGCTTTGGCCAGCTCTTGATACATACCAATAGGGGTAGAGCCTGTGGGCAGACCGATCACAAAGGGGCGATCAGCTGTGGGTGCAAACTCATTGATGCGTTTGATCACATGCTCTGCTGCCCATGTAGACATGGCAGCATAATCTTGCTCGATAACAAGTCTCATAGATTATTTGTTGGTTGTTGGTATTTAGGTATTAACGGTAAAGTTCTAGTAGCCTCTTGCCAATAGCAGCCCCTAGGTCACGTCCCTGAGCGAGCTGCCCTGGGGTGGCGGCACCCTTGATCTCTACAGGATCGGACACCTGCTCAAAGGCTAGCTTCTCCAGGATCTCGGGCATGATCTTGACAGACTGCCCAGCCCAAGTACAGCTGCCAAAGTAGCCGATGATGCGATGCTTGACCTCGCGGAGGGCAACCTTGTTGAGGATGTCACGCATAGGTGAGAAAAGGCTATTGCAATAGGTCGGAGCGCCGACGATGAGGGCGCGATACTTAAAGATGTCACGGAGCATATGGGAGGGATCGGCCGTGCTGACGTTGTGCACGACAATCTCCTTGATGCCGCTCTGCGCTAGTCCCTGAGCGACCGCCTCGGCCATCTGCTCGGTGTGTCCATACATGCTACCGTAGAGGATGACTGCACCACAGCTTGTGTCGTACTTGCTGAGCTGATCGTAGATGGCGAGTGCCTGGGGGAAGCCGTGCTCCGTCCATACGGGACCATGGGTCGGACAGATGTACTGTGGCGACAGCCCTAGTGAGCTGTACTTCTCCAGAGCTTTCTGGACAAACATGCCAAACTTGCCTACGATGCAAGCGTAGTAGCGGTACATCTCTTCATAGTAGAGGTCGAGGTTCATATCTCGGTCGATGAAGGCACCGTTGAGTGTGCCAAAGGTGCCGAAGGCATCGGCCGTGAAGAGGACGTTGTTGGAGCTCTCATAGGTAAACATGACCTCGGGCCAGTGTACCATCGGTGCCATGACGAAGTGGAAGGTGAAGCCTCCTATCTCTAGGGGCTCTTTCTCCGAAACGACTACGCGCTGCTCCTGAGGGATTGGTGCGAAGTAAGAGTCGAGCATGCCGAAGGTTTTGGCATTGCCCACCACCTTCATCTCAGGATAGAGGGTGCGTAGGAGACCAATAGAGCCACTGTGGTCAGGCTCCATATGGTCCACGATGAGGTAGTCGATGGGACGATCACCGATGATGGACTTGATCTTGTCCAAGTGATGCTCTGCGGTCCCAATCTCCACACCGTCAATGAGTACAACCTGCTCACCTACGAGCAGATAAGAGTTATAGCTGACGCCATAGGGTAGTGACCAGGAGCCCTCAAAGAGTTGCTTCGTGCGGTCATTGACTCCGATATAGTATATTGAATCGGTGATTTGATTGCGATACTCCATAATAGAATGGTTGCTTTATAGTAGTGAATAGATTTAGTGCTTGTTCTGGTGAGCGGCTTGCTCCTTGCGCTTTGTTTCCTCTGCGAGTAGACGCTCCACCTCTGCCTGAGGCACTGGGTGGCGCAGGGCGTAGATGATCATACCGACACCGATGATGATGAAGGGGATGCTGAGTAGCTGCCCCTGGTTGAGCCCGATGGCCTCGACCAGCTTGTGCTCCCACGGCTCCTGGACGAACTTGACGGTCTCGATGAGCAGACGTGCTACGAAGGTGAGCGTGAGAAGCGTCCCGACGATGAGCCCCTGATACTTGTAGCCCGCATTGCGACGCCAGTAGAGCCACATGCAGATGGCGAAGACGAGCAAGTAGGCGAGCGCCTCGTAGATGGCTGTCGGGTGACAAGGCATCCCACCAGCTAAGGTCTGCCACTCGGCGGAGCGTACGAAGCGAAAGCCCCAGGCAACATCGGTAGGGTAGCCGAAGATCTCGCTATTCATCAGATTGCCGAGACGTATCATGGCTGCCACGAGACCAACGGGTACGCAGAGGCGATCCATACCCCAGAGGATTGGTTTGTGCGATACCTTGCGTGCGTAGATCCACATAGCGATGATGAGACCGATTACACCTCCGTGGCTCGCTAGTCCGCCCTCCCACGTCTTTAGGATCTCAACGGGATTGGCGAGGTAGTATAGGGGATCGTAAAAGAGACAGTGCCCTAGTCGAGCGCCGACGATCGTACCGATGGCTACGTACCAAAAGAGCTTGTCAAACCATGGCTCGGGCAAGCCCTCCCGCCGCCAAATGCGATGCACGATCCACGGACCGAAGACGAAAAGCCCCACGGCAAAGAGTATGGCGTACCAGCGCAACTCAAAGGTGCCGACGGTAAAGATAGCGGGGCTGACGTCCCACGTGATGGCTAGTAGGGTTAGTGTGCTGGACATTGCGAGTAGATGTTAGACCTTAGAAGTTAGAGATTAGACTAGATGAGCGATCCAGTCGGAGCGGTCGCCAGCGAGTAGGTCTATGACTGGCACCTCGGGGAGTGTGTAGGCTCCTGGGGTGAGGCGTTGCGTAGCACGAGCCGAGGCGACCATCATTTGGGCGGTCAGGGCGGGGTTGTTGATCTGCATCTCGAAGGTGAGACGCTGGTTGTGCGTTACGCCCGAGACCCCTTTGCGCATCATATGCACGCCATGGCCTACGTCCTCTAGAGCTGCGACAGAAGGGACGAAAGTGACGATCGTCTCGTCATGAGCGAAGTAATCATCAGCGAGGATGGCTTGGCGTACTTGCTCTTCGTTGGCGCCAGCCTCTAGCTCTACATAGACTTGTCTGCGGTGCTGTCCGTAGCCTATGGGCAGGGTCATAGAGAGCGCATCACGGACACCAGCTATGGCACGTGCCGCTACTGAGTGTCCCATACTCATGCCTGGCCCGAAGTCTGTGTAGGTGATTCCCTCGGGAGCCATCGCTTGCATCAAGGTACGAACGACTGAGTCGCTTCCAGGATCCCATCCAGCGCTGATGATGGAGACCGCTTGGTGCTCCTGAGCTACCGCCATCAAGTCGTGGCGTAGCGTAGCTATCTGGGTATGGATGTCGAAGCTGTCTACGGTGCTAATGCCCTGAGCTAGGTAACGCTTGGCGTAGTCAGGCACGGAGCGTGTCGGTACAGCTAAGATGGCGACATCTGCCTTGGGCAGGACTTCATCCTCTCCGTAAACGGAGATGCCATGAGCGGTCAATACTTGGCTTTGAGGATCATTCTTGGAGCGACGGACTACACCGACCAGCTCCATGTCGGGAGCGGTGCGTACGGTGGTCACAACTTGCTTGCCTACGTGTCCGTAGCCTACGACGAGTACTTTTATCTTTTGGTTCATCTGTAAAGTGCTATAGAATTGGTTATTTGTCAAAAGCGGTAACGGCTTGCGCCATCCAAGTTGCCTGTCTCAAAGCCAGAGCGAAAGGCTTGCATGCGCTGTGCTGAGGTACCGTGTGTGAATGAGTCTGGGACGGCATAGCCCTGGGCTTCTTTTTGCAAGGTATCATCGCCGATAGCGTTGGCGGCTGTGAGCGCATCCTCGAGGTCTCCAGGCTCAATGAGTATGATGCCGAGTCGCTGTGCGTGGTAAGCCCACACGCCAGCAAGGTAGTCGGCTTGTAGCTCCAGTTGCACACTGGCGCGGTTGTACGCTTCCTGCGAAACACACCCTTGCTGCTGGTGTAGCTTGTCAGAGATACCGAGGAGGTTCTGCACGTGATGCCCTACTTCGTGAGCGGTGACGTAAGCCATGGCTAGGTCTCCTGGAGCTTTGAAGCGAGAGGCGAGTAGATTGAAGAAGTCTAAGTCAATGTAGACCGTCTGGTCGGCTGGACAGTAGAAAGGTCCTACCTCGCTGGTGGCTCCTCCGCAACGGCTCTGCACCTGATCGGTGAAGGTCACCAGTGTCGGTGCTGCATAGGCGCGTTGTAATTCGGAATTGAAGAGGTCTGTCCACACATCGTTGCAACTGTTGAAGACGCGTAGCGTGAAGACTTTGAACTCTTCGTTTTCGTTGACACGTGAGGGGTCTACCTGCTCCGTTTGTGAGCCAGGCAATACATTGTCTGCCACCTGCATCAGTCCCGTGAGGTCTACGCCGAAGAAGAGACTAGCGAGGACGATGACGATACCGCCGATGCCACCTCCGAGGGCTAGACCTCTGCCTGAGATGCGTCCGCGTCTATCTTGATAGTTTGCCGAACTATCGTTGGGGCGAAGCCATTTCATAAGGAGTCGTCGTTAGGTAGGTGGTACATAAGGTGCGTGAAGTGCTTGCGAAAGAGCCCCTCCAGCTGATGCTTGACCAGCGGAAAGTAAACCTCCCCTCGTCCTATCTCTTGCTCCATCGAGGTGACCCCTTTGTCGGTAAAACCACACGGGTTGATGAGCTGGAAGTAGCTTAGGTCGGTATTGACATTGAGCGCGAAGCCGTGCATCGTCACATAGCGAGAGGTGTGCACACCGATAGCGCAGATCTTACGAGCTTGCGGGGTGTGTGCATCAATCCATACGCCCGTAGCGCCCTCGAGACGCTCCGAATGAATGCCGTAGAGGTAGAGCAGATCAATGATACACTGCTCCATCGTGTGGATGTACTCCTTGACACCTATGCCGTAATGCTCTAGGTCAAATATTGGATAACCCGTGATCTGCCCAGGTCCATGGTAAGTGATGTCGCCACCACGCTCTATCTGGACAAGCTGAATGCCTTTAGAGTTGAGCAAAGCCTCCGAGACAAGCAGATTCGTCTGCTTGCCATGCTTGCCAATGGTCAGCACGGGCTCATGCTCGCAAAAGAGTAGCACGTCCTTTGGTACCGTCCGATGCGCTACCTTGGCATCAATACGCTCCTGCCAAAGCTGCAGCTGCATCTCCAGTGCCTCTCGGTAATCGATCCTACCACAATCCCGATAGGTAAAAGGCTCGGCACCACTTCGCACCAGCTTATCCTGCGTGGGTTGCGGGGTATAACCCGCCCCCTCGGTGTAGCGCAGAGTTAACCCGTCGTAGCCAACGTACACACCCTCGGGCAGTCGCTCCTGAAGCTCCGCCGTAGGTGGCGCATGGTGCGAAAGGTGAATGATGTAGCTCCGTTGCGGCTGAACTTTGGCGGTCAACTCAAGAGCCTCCTCGATCGTTTGATGTGTCGGGTGAGGCTTGGTGTAGCGCAGTCCATTGACAAAGAGTAGCTCTACACCTCGGAGCTTCTCAATCTCCTCTGGGGCTATACTCTTCAAGTCGGTTAGGAAGCCAAAGCTCCCGATGCGATAGCCTAGTATCGGCTGCTTGCCGTGCATAACCCGTATTGGCTCGATCGTCAGGTCGTACAGTGTAAAAGGCTCTAGCGACGAGATGGGGTGTAGCGTCAAGTGTGGCGTACCAGGATAGCGATGCGGTCCGAAGTAGTAGTGTAGTCGAGCCTTGATCGACTCTAGCACGTTAGGCTCTGCGTAGATGGGTAGCTCCGTGCGCCACGAGATCGTGCGCAGGTCGTCTAGTCCTCCGATATGGTCGTAGTGCTGGTGCGTTAGGATGATCGCATCTAGATGATCAATGCCCGCTAGGAGCGCTTGCTGCCTGAAGTCTGCGCTACAGTCGATCAGTATTCGCCGACCCGAAGGTGAGACCATCATAGCCGATGTGCGGGTGCGCTGGTCGCGTGGGTCTAGGCTTAGACAAGTACGACAGTAGCAACCCACCTCAGGTACGCCAGTGCTGGTACCTGAGCCTAGTAGCTCGACGATCTGTGGCGAGGGATGACGGTGGCGTGAGGGCATAGGAGTCAGTCTATATAGCGTACCTCGGGATGTAATGTGATGCCAAACTTACGGCTCACCTCCTGCTGTACGTGCTCTGCTAATGCGACCACCTCTTGACCAGTCGCTCCACCGTAGTTGACGAGGACGAGCGGTTGCTTCTCGTAGACTCCTACGGCACCAGTGCGGTAGCCTTTGAGTCCCGTTTGGTCTATGAGCCAGGCTGCCGAGAGCTTGACTTCCCCTTCGTGGTGAGTAGGGTAGTGAGGCACGGGCGTGTCGTATTGCTTCGCCAGCTCCTCGTACTGCGCTAGTGGCACGATGGGGTTCATGAAGAAGCTCCCGCCATTTGGTATCTCCTCAGGGTCTGGTAGCTTAGCACGGCGAATGCGTATCACCTCTTGGCGAATCTCTTCGGGCGTAGGCATGGTGTCGCGCCCCTCGAATGCTTTTGCCAAGGAGGCGTAACTCAGATTGCAGGTCGGCTCGGTACTTAGTATGAAGTGTACGTGTGTGACGATGTAGGGGTGGTACTGCGGATCTTTGAAGATGCTATACCTATATCTGTAGTCACATAGAGCGCTCGGTATGCGGAGCTTCATACCTGTCGCTAGGTCAACTACATCGACCGCTACGATGTACTGAGAGACCTCGCTCCCGTAGGCACCTATATTCTGTATGGCAGCAGCACCTACGGTACCTGGGATGAGAGATAGGTTTTCTATACCATAAAGCCCACGGCTGAGCATTAGCTCCACAAAGTGGTCCCACACGATGCCACTACCCGCCCGTACATGTTGCTGTCCTGGGTGGGTCAGCGCACTCTCGGTCTCGTCGTAGTAGTGGAGGTCGTTGATCTGCGAGTAGAGGATGACGCCACGATACTTATCGTGCGTAAAGAGCAAGTTGCTCCCAGCGCCTATCGGTAGGTAGGGCTGCGAGACAAAGTACTCATCACGAGCCAGTGTCTGAAGATCCTCAGCACTGCTGTAGTTGATCCACCAGTCGGCGGTAGCCTCTGTGGCAAATGTGTGGTACTCCCGAAGCGGTTGTTGCTGTATGATCTCCATAGTTTATAGTGTCCGAAGAAGGAGCCTTAGAGTCTATCTATGTAAACTCTAAGACTCCTATTTTATTGTATGTGGCTATGTAGGGAGACCCGACTATCGGATCTTCTCTAGAATCCAAGCATCTTGGAAGTCAGGAGCGAAGCGTCCCTTGACCTGCTCTCTAGAAGCCTCAGCCTCACGGCGGTTGTCAAAGCTGGTGATGATGACACGGAGCATACCAGCCTCGTTTTGACCTAGTACGGGATTGTAGCCCTGAGCTTGTAGGCGCTCCTTGAGAGAGTAAGCGTTGGTGTGGTTTTGGAATGAACCGACGACCACGTTGTAAGTCTTGAGCATGTTTGCGTCCTCACCCTTGACCGCCTCTAGGCGCTCACGACGTAGCTGGATGTCAGCGGCAGGCTCACGAGCGACGACAACATTTGCAGGAGGAGTCATCACAGGCTCTTTCTGCTGTGCGGCAACTTCACGTTGCTTAGCCTTCTCATACACCTGACGATAAGCACTTTGCTTAGGCCCACATGCGCTCACTGAGAGCAGAAGTAGGGCTGAGGATAGGAGGATCAATGCCTTTTTCATATCTGTATCTTGTTTGAACTTGTTGATTCATCGTTTTCTACGTGGCAAAGGTAGTAGTTTTTGCGCAAATACCACTACCTCCCAATGTCAATGATTGGTAATCCCCATAGGAGCAGGTGGAGCGGGTGTCGCTGAAGATGCTGTTGTGTGCCTATGAACGCCGACTTTCACGGAGCTATTTCCAAATAGCTACCGAGGAAACGAAGTTTTTTCACGGAAGGTCGAAATAAAAGTTCGGAAGAATGAAATGAAAGTTTGGAAGAATGATTTGAAAGTTTGGAGGAATTTGCCGTTTGCTCCGTGAAGAATCCACATTTCCTCAGGAGAAAGTCTGAATTTGCTCAAAAAGTCAAAGAAAGGTGGAGACGAACCCTATTTTGTCGTGCAGGTCTAAATACAACAAGTCCCCGACAGCGTGATCTCTGCCGAGGACTTGTCCTATAGTTTGTCAGGGCTAGCTAGTAGCCCACGTATGTAAAGCTTGCTACTAGCGTAGCGAAGTCTCTATCGGAGTGCGCCTATGCGAGGAATAGACCTCTGACGACACCGAAGGTTAGGATCGATACAAGTAGCGCTAGGATGGCGTACAGCTCAGGGAAGACGGCCATGACCATGGTCGCACCAAAGAGGTTGTTGCCAGCACCGATACCCTTGATACCATTGGCGCAGACCTGTGCCTGACGGATGGCTGAGTAGAGACCGACGAGACCGAGGCTGAGTCCAGCAGCGAAGATAGCCCACGCAGCACCAGCACCGAGTACGCCAGCGGTGAGGAGATCCTTGATAAGACCGTTGGCCATAAAGAAGCCGACGAAGCCGTACAGACCCTGCGAAGAGGGTAGAGCGGAGAGTCCGATGTACTGACCGAGGGCGTCAGGATTCTTCTTCATAGATCCGATGGTCGCATTACCTGCGATGGTGACACCGATTGAGGAGCCGATACCTGTGAGGATGACCATGAGGGCTACGCCTCCGTATGCAATTAGTTCGTTCATGTTATGTATATCTGTTGTTTGATTTGATTATTGCTTGTTTAGTTGACCTTAAAGGGGGTGTAGGGTTTACCGCCACCCTCGAACTCGCTGTTCTTGTAGTACTCCACAAAGGTGAGACGTAGCGGGTGTACGAGCGAGCTGATGATAGCTAGTCCGAAGTTGAGCCCGTGTCCGAAGAGTAGGATGAAGACCATCACGAGCCAGTTGACCCCGACGGGTAGACCCTCAGACATGGAGACCGCTAGGTTGTTGAAGACGCCACCCAGCACGCCACTCGTCAGTCCGATAGCGAAGAGACGAATGTAGGAGAGGGTGTCTCCGAGTAGTCCCGAGGCGGTGTTGTAGCTTGCCCAAAGTGAGGAGCCGACGTTGAGGAAGATGTTTTTGCCTGGGCTATTGTAGAAGACCACAACAAGTCCTGCAGCTATCGCTAGTCCATAGAATATGTAAGTGACGTAGCTGGGGAGTGCTGTCGTAGCCATCGGTAGCGCCACTGCCATGATGAGGGCAAAGATGACGATGACCCACGCATAGGCAGAGAGGGCATACTTGATGCCTCGCTGCTTCTGTATCTTGACGGCTGCCACGGTCTTCGCAAAGAGGATCTGAATGATACCTAGCACGACCGAGAGGAGCATGAGGTTGTCCTGATTGAGGAAGTAGTCATTGCGGACACTGCCCAGCAGGGAACCATCATTTGCCCATGGCATGACCATACCGAAGACGGTACCGAGTAGCGAACCGACCACGACGGTGGTGCCTCCGAGCCACTGCGCTAGAGAGCAAATGTCTTTCGTCGATTGCCCCTTGACCTTGCGCTTGAAGATCGTCGCCAATAGGAAGATGACGAGTCCATAGCCTGCATCTCCAAAGCATAAGCTGAAGAAGAGCATGAAGAAGGGTGCGAAGAGTGGCGTCGAGTCGAGCTCCGAGTAGTTCGGCAGAGAGTACATCTGCGTAATCGGCTCGAAGAGTCGGCTGAAGCGATTGTTCTGGAGCTTGATGGGGATCTTGTCCTCATCGAGTATCTCCTGCTCAGCATAGTAGCAGGGGAGCTGATCTAGCTCTTGTCGCACCTCGGGAACGATCTTGCTCGGTATCCACCCCTCGAGGAGCATGACTTTGTCATCCGCCTCGCCAGTAGCCTGTAGGAAGGCGTTGCTCATCTGATACTTGTCCTGGAGGAGGAGGTCGTAGCCCTGCAAGTCTTCCAAGTGCTGATCGATAAACTCCTGTATCTCGGTGTCAATCTGCTCGGCACGCTGCTCGAAAGAGGCGAGCCTCTCGGCCAATTCGCTGGCGGTGTGGGTCGGAGCTTTGATCTGCTCCGCCTCGATGCGCTCAGTGCTCTTGTCGCCGACGGTGATGAAGTAGTGATGCGAGCGTCGGGTGTCGATGATGATGGCGTTGTGCTCCTCCTCCCAGTGCTCTTGGTACTGAGCCGTAGGAATGATGTAGAAGCGGACTGGGTAACCCGCTTGCTGGAGCTGCTCTAGCTGCTGGACGTCATACTCGCCCCACGGCTCCCAGTAGTCGTTTTCCCGCTGCTGGCTCTCGATCTGAGAGGCTATCTGGCGACGATCCTCTAGGAGCGTCTCGATCTGCTGTAGCAGAGCTTCGCCCTCCTCGGTGCTAGCTGGCTTACGAGGAGTGCCGACGGGTTGCTCCTCGGAGCGCTTGCGAGAGAGGGTGCGGATGAGACCTGCTAGATGACGGCGCGCCACAACGATCTCCTTGATCTGTTCGCTCTCACTGGTCGACTTATTCTCCTTAATATGCACGACCCCTAGGTCGCGTAGCTTGAGGAGGAAGCTGTCGTAGTCTTGGTGATAGACTAGGAAGAGGTACTTATCTATTTTCTCTATCATTGTGCTAGTCGCTCTTTTTGTTTGGCAGCACGAATCTCTAGATTGGTGCGCATGATCTTTTGCGAAGCCTTGGAGAGACTCTCCTCATCCTCTAGATAACGCTTGATCTTGAGGATAGCGTCTTTGTAGCCAGGTATCTGAACCTTCTCAAAGAGGTTGACCTTTTGCGTAGTCTTACGACGAGCATACTCGAGATACTCTAGCTTGAGATTGAGAAACTCTGCCTCGATGCCCAGTGTGGCTAGCGCCTTGAGTAGCTCGACACCCTGAGCAAACCACGAGGGACGGCTGAAGAGACTGAAAGGCTTCACCTCGTAGTCGATATTGTCTAGCACAGGGACGACGACACCAGCTATCTTCTTCGTCGAGAGCTGCACGTCGGTGACGCTGACCAACGTAGGGTCAAACTCGTCCCACAGCGCCACCATATCCTGGTAGCCCTGTATGCCCTGCTCTAGCTGCTCATTGAGAGCATCTATCTCACGGCGAGCCTTCTTGACCTCTAGACGGAGGGCACTCTCCTTGCTCTTGATCGTGGGCAGGGTGCGCTCTCGCATCTTAAGCTGCTTTTGTTGCTGCTGTAGCGAGGTCTTGTTGTACTGAAACTTGATCGCCATCTCTCTTTCTAAGCTTTGTCGACCTTACTATCTATAGGCCAATACTTGTCCACGAGACTCTGACGGATGCTTACCTCGGCGGGGGTGAAGTACTTGGCAAAGAGGCTCCACGCATGATCGAGCATCTCGGTCGTATTGAGGTTGACGTCGATAGCTAGGAGGTCGTTGGCATAGTCCTTAGCGAAGTCTAGCGTACGCTGGTCGTAGTCTGTCAGGTCAAAGCCGTTCTCCAGCTTAGTCTGAGCATTGGCCGCATCGGCATAGAGACGTACGCCAGCATTCATCACCTGCGGGTGATCTTCGCGAGTCTTCTTACCGATGACCAGCTGCTTCAGACGAGATAGCGAGCGGAAGGGGTCTACGATTACCTTACCGATGGAGGAGTCACGACGCAGGTAGAGCTGACCTTCGGTGATGTAGCCCGTGTTATCTGGCACAGCGTGCGTGATGTCGCCTCCTGAGAGGGTCGTCACAGCGATGATCGTGATGGAGCCTCCGTCGGGGAACTGTACGGCCTTCTCATAGATCTTAGCCAAGTCGGAGTAGAGTGAGCCTGGCATGGAGTCCTTAGAGGGGATTTGGTCCATACGGTTCGAGACGATGGAGAGTGCATCGGCGTAGTTGGTCATATCGGTCAGGAGGACC
>NZ_CAMYEZ010000015.1 GCF_947254915.1 uncultured Porphyromonas sp.
CCCTAGGGAGGGATAAAAAAATCCCTAGGGAGGGACGAAAATCTCCCGAGGGGGGTGGAACGAAAGCTTCCCATCAGTTTGGAACAGCACTTCCGAGGGGAGGAATGCGGCTCCTAGGGAGGGCAGCTCCTGACATGAGACTGTTGCAAAAGTCAGCAGTCTCGACATATAGCAGAGGCGGTGCCACCCCATGCTGGGGAGACACCGCCTCGCTGTATCTGTACGTGTAGCCTCGCTCGGAGACTAACGCTCTAGGCGACTACTTGTCACTGAAGAGACGTACGGGGTACCATATTACGTACTCAGGTCTAGGGTCATTAGACCGAGTATACATACCTGCTGCGCCAGTGATATGGTGATTATCAAAAGTGCCACAAACCACATATGATGCATCAATGTCAGCCCTGTTTGAGAGGATGATAGCCCATCGTCCGACATGTGCATAGGGAGAGTTAGGATTGTCCTTAGCGTGTAGGTACATCTGATCCACATATCCAGCAGCGTAGAAGGTACGGGTGATATCGTTCTCCTTGTTGCTGTTCCAGAAAGCCTCGTTGGCTATGCCATCGACGCCACCATTCCAGTTAGGGCCTAGATAGCGAGAGGTGATCTTGTAGTAAGATGAGATCTTGCCTGTCTTATCACCCTTGAAGTCACCTACCCACTCGTAGCGGTAGGCCGTGACGAACATATTGTTGTAGCCGTCACTCACTCTCTTATGGCGCAGTCCGTAGGAGACGTGATTGGCCTTGTCAGTACGGTAGTCTGCTGTGAAGAGGAAGCGGGGGCTCTGCCCATTGTCAGGGTATGCCCAGCAGGGGAATGTGGTAGGTTCTTTTGCATTCTCTATGGGACCAGCGGACTCTCCTACGCTATACTCGGTAACACCATGGGTGACTTGGTTTTTAAGAGGCATGATACTAGCTAGCTCATAGACGTTGTCGGCGAGGTGATAGCCCTTGCCGTCAATGGTTACATGCTTGTGCTTCTCCAGGAAGGTCGGCACGTGAAAGTATCCAACACCATCAACGCTGGTCTCGTCTGTGGCAAACGTGAAGTTTTCGCCATTAGCCGCTTCAGGATGAGGGGCTAGGTAGTGCTCGGTGACATACTCTAGAGGCATCTTAAAGCGACCATGCTTGATCGTCAGAGGCTTTTTAGTAGCACCTGAGTAGTTCTTGGCAACGAGCTGTATCTCCTCATACTCTGGCAGGGTAGGTTTGCCTGCCCCATTGACTAGAGGGATGAGCTCAGTCGCTGCGGGGATCGTGAGCTTGTAGTCTTGCGAGATCTTGCCCGTCTTGGGGTCGGTCGTAGGAGTGCCTACTTTCTCTAGCGTTGCTCCGTGGCTGTCTTGACCTTCAGCTAGCTCGAGCGTACCAGCCTCTGTGTAGCCACCGATGGTAAAGGTGATTTCACTCTTCCCCTGCGTGGTCGTGTAGATCTCATTGGGAGAGTTGACCAGGTAAGGGGTCATGTAGGGAGCGTTGGAGATCTGAGCAGCGTAGTCTACGTAAAAGGGCTTGAGGACATCGTCCTCAGCGTAGTTGATTCCCTTCTCGCTATCGTTCCAGTCGATCACTTTGACCTGGTACTGGAACTGACCGAACTTCATCGTTGGGTCTGCGGGATCGTGTGCGCCACCTACATCCTGGAGGATGATGTTGTAGAGGTGGTTGCGCTTGATGACGAAGTTCTCTAGACGTACAGTCTCAGGCTTGAGTGCGATACCCTTGTAGGTAGCCTCGATGGTAAAGAAGGTCTCGTTGCGCACGTCGGTCTCGTAGCCGTAGATGGTTGCCTTGAGGGTATTGTTCTCAAAGAGTGAGCCGTCGTAGACCTTAGCGTTCTCCGTAGCCTCGATCTCTGCCATCTGGCCAACCTGTGCGAAGAGGTGAGACTGGACACGGCGCTTGCCGAAGGTTACCTTCTGGATCTCCAACCCCTCGATGGTGTTGTAGATATCAAAGCGGGCAGCAACACGTACCAGCTTGATCTTACCGAGGTTGGTAGACTCCTTGGACTTGACGGTGACGTTCTGACGATCGGAGGTCATGAGGAAGTTTGTAGCCTGATTGTCCTCACCTGGGGTCTGCTTTGCAACGAGCTTCCCTAGATCCTCGGGAGTCGTGGGCCCGGCCATCAGTTTGGCAACTAGATCAGCGTCTGGGTTAGCAACGAGGAAGAAGTAAAAGTCACCACTCTTCTCATTGTCAAACTCGTACTGTCCAGCTGTCAGATCAGTACACTTGACTGTCTTGTAGTGCAGACCAGACGAAGTCCTATAGACGACGGCATAGAGGTCTACGATCTTGCGCTCACGATCTAGTGCTGGCGTGGGGCGTGTCGTGTTTTCGTCACCGGCAGCTCGGAGTGAAGACTCAATGGTGAATCTTACGGTATTGCCTGCTCCCTCGTCCATCTTGAGCCCCGTCTCTCTACTACAAGAGAGGAGGGAGAGCGACAGCACTAGGAGGGCTGCTATATAGTTTATGGTATGTCTCATGGTTACTTAAAGTCTGGGTTTCTATAATCCTTGTCGTAGACAATGGTGAGAATGCACTGGATCTCAGGAGCCGCATCACTGGTGATGGCGAACTGAGCTACACGAGCCTCGTCTCTGTTGTCTAGATCGTCTTGATAACGTATGTCGATCAACAGCTGCATCTGCTCGAACTCCTTCTCAGTACGTACTACACACTTCATCCTCTTGGCTGCATCGTTGATAGGTGTCACAGTATATGCTGTGTGATCCTTAAAGCGTGTAGAGAGCTGGAAGACGTAGTGATCTTCAGCCTGCAACGAGTTTGTGTAGAGGGTGTGGTGGAGGTAGTCATACTTCAGTGTAGAGGTAGTGACATGACGCATCAGCTCTACATCAATAGCAGGCATGTGGTGGTTGAGGAGGACTGCATTCCATGGCGTGTCCTCGATGGTGAAGACAAGCTTGCTACCTGGCTCCAGGGGTGAGTTGTCACCAAGGATGATTCGGTAGAGATAGTTCCTCTTGATATTGACAGGTGTGTAGGTCTCGCTAGAGCGGACGAAGGGGATGCGGTACTTGACCGCCATGCCGTTAGCGAGCTTGCCCTCGACGATGATTGTCGTGGCATTTGCTACCTCAGCCGCCGTCTCGGGCTGCTGACCCTCGTAGAGGTAGATAGCCTTCTTGAGCTCGTTACCCTCAGCACCTGCGATACCGGTGAAGGGGTTGGGAAGGTCGGCAAAGCCTGCGCTCATAGTCACCTTCTGAGCATCAGCGGGAGCCTGATAAGTGGGTTCACCAGCTGCATCCTTCGTGGGGAAGGTAGTGGTGCGGTCGTAGGTGTTCTCGACGTAAAGCTTTGTGATGGTTAGGTTAGGCACGTGGTTCGATACATCGACACGAGCTACGGCACGAGTCAGGACGACTGTGGTTCCCTTGTTGGTACCTACCAGTGCGATCAGCTCGGTATTGCCTTGCTTAGCTACGCCAGACATAGGGATGGTGTAGTCGGGGTCGGTGCCTGTGAGGATGTCCTTTGAGGTACCATCGGCAGCAAGCTGCTTGGTCATAAGGAGCTTCTCAAAGTCGGCACGGCTCATGCCCTCAGTGACGCCAGCTATCTCATCGTTGGCGACAAAGAGGAAGCGGCTGGTCGTACCAACCTTGTCGGGGTCGAAGTCTTTCGTATAGCTATACTCGGCTTCGCCCGTCTGCTGGAGCTTTGCCATGTCAATCTTGTCAATGCTGAGTAGCTTGGAGCCGTCAGCGTTGAACTGATACATGGTCAGTGACTTGACCGTCCACTCAGGCTGATCATGGATTGCTGAGCGGTAGGTGACAGGCTCTCCTTGCGGCATCTGCAGCGTGAAGGTGAGCGATGGCTTGCCCTCTGTGAGGGTTGGCTCTTCGGCACCCGTACTCCTATTACAGCCTACGAGCAGTGTGAGCATCGAGGCGAGTAAGAGTAGAGGCACTATTGCAATTGTCTTTTTCATACTCTAGTTATATTGTTGATTTCGTTATTTGTGCTAATTGATAGTGTGCGGCTACTGCGTGACTGTGCCACCGGGCACCCAGTCTGCAACGCTTCCACTGAAGTAAGGGAATAGGGTGACGCTACCATCATCATTGATGCGTAGTAAGATGCGGTAGATCTGCTCGGGTCTCTGGTCTGGTATCCAGCCAAAGGAGCGGAAGGCGCGTGTCAAGTCTATCGGCTTGGTGATTGCCTCATCGCCGTGCCACACCTGAATGGTGGGGATGCGGTCGTTGAGATAGCGTAGCGAGATGAAGCTGCCCTCTAGCGTGTGGTTAAAGAGCTTGGGCTGCTCCTCGAGCTGTATGAGCTGTGGCGCGTGTAGCGGGAAGTCGTGCGTGACCTGCATCTCAGCGTTGATCGGTAGATGTAGGTTCGACTTCGCTGGGTCTAGGCTGTACTGCTCCGTCAGCCCCGAGAGGCGTACGGTGTAGCCATCGGCATAGGGTGGTACAGACTCCCAGATGACACTATAATAAAGGTGCGTATGTATATTGGCGAGATCACAGATGTAGTGATCGTTGGCACCTGGCTGTATGTCGATCGTCTTATAGTTCCAGAAGAGCTGATCACCCTGCGGAGCATAACGTCCATCAGCTAGCTTGCGCAGCGTGAGCGTCATGTCAGACAGATTGCTTCCTCTAGTTAGAGGATCGAGTAGCGTATGCTCCTCAGTGGCATTACCCACGGTGAGGATCGTGTAGCGACCCACGGGCAGTCCCGAGAGGGAGAGCGTCTGGGGCGTAGCGGGGCTCTGTGGCACCTCTTTGAGTAGGTTGCCGTTAGCGTCATAGAGGAAGTGCCTCATCTGCTGTACCTCAGTAGGGTACTCGTCCACATTGTGACGCACGTAGCGATACTCGAGCGTGACCTTGCTACAGCAGATGTCGCGCGGGTCTTGCGGTACACAGCTCGTCAGCAACACTCCGCAGAGGAGTAGCAGACCTAGCACGACACTCTGGTAAAGTGTCCCAGAGCATCGCTTAGCTAAGCTGTGGAAAGGGGGCTTCCCTTGCATTATACTAGTCATACGTAGCATTTACAGAGCGAAGGACTCTAGGTTTTGACGAGCCACTGCAGCGTCTCGTGTGGTGAGCGCTTGGCGCAGGTATTGCCCCGCCAGCTGCTCATTGCCCGAGAGCATGTAGTAGACTCCTATGTTATTGTATGCAGCAGGCTCCGCATAGAGTGGCTGCAGGATCTGCCATGCCTCCGAGAGCTTGCCCTCTAGGAGTAGTAGGCGGCTGTAGTTGAGCTGTGCGCCGACGTTGGTCGGGTTGCAGGTTGCTGCTATGCGGTAGACCTCGTCAGCGTTGCGTCCCTGCTGCTCGTAAGCGGCTGCTATGCGGTTCAGCTCCGAGACAGATAGATCCTTCGGTCTAGTCTTCATAATCTCGATGGACTCCTCTAGGCTAAAGGCACGCACCTCATACTCTACGCGCAGGGTAGAGCGACGTAGCGGTGGGTAAACGTTGCGCAGCAGGTCGCCATAAGTGGAGAGCTTAGCCAGCTCCTCCTGACGACGCTCGGGTGTGTAGCTAGCGTCTAAGACGGCTAAGACCGCCTTTTGGTCTGCACGACCTGTAGAGCGAGCGATCACCTCACGTAGTCCTGTCCAGTCAGCACCCGCACCGATCACCTGGAGATTGCCGAAGAGCGTCTCGCCATACTGCTTGATGAGGTACTGCTTGATGCTCTGAGCACGACGCTCGGAGAGTCCCTTGTTGTGTAGCTCTGGTCCTTCGGGAGAGGCGTAGCCTGTGATGCTTCCGAGGACAACCTTGTAGCTCGTCGGATCATTCAGAATAGGAGCCAAAGCATTGGCCAGCGCTGTGAGCTGCTCGTTGTTTTGTCTGTAGTTAGGCAAAACCTCAGAGCGGTCAAAGCGGTAGTTGATCCGTAGCTCGATCTCCTCCTGACGTCTCTTCGTCGGCTCATCCTGAGCTGCTAGGAGGGGCGAGAGATTGTCCTCAGTGATGGTGATGCGGTCAGGCTTAGCCGGTGTCAAGGCGAGTAGCCCTAGCGGATCGGTATCGCAGCAATCCATACCGTAGTAGCGCATCTCTAGCGCTCCAGTAGCTCCCTTAGGTAGTGCCTGCGTGATCTCATAGTTGATCGTGAGTGGCTCGGCGTCGTGCTTACCCGATAGGGTAGCGACACCATAGGGGCGGGTATTCATATACTCCTCATGACTCTGGAGAGCCACCTCGCGCTCGTAGTAGGGAGCTTGCCACTTACCATTGAGGATCAAGTGGGGCAGGAGTATCTCTTCAGCTTGGGCCGTCTTGTAGACCGGCTGTATGAGGAGCGCTTTGCCACGAGGCGTAGCGTCTTGGGGAATGACTATTTGACAAGATACCGAGAGGTCTCCAGCGCGTGTACGCATCTGCAGGTTCTCATACTGTATTGCATCGGTCCGGAAGCCACTCTGCGCCGTCAGCGTCGTAGACGATAGGGTAGCGACGAGTAGCAGGGAGCTGAGACAACTTATTATATAGGTCGTAAATGTCTTCATAGGGCGTGTATTACTTCAGGTAGTAGATAATGTTGAGAGCAGCCTTGGTAGGAGCAAAGGACCCCTTGCTGCCCTGTGACTGGAGGGTTCCACAGGCACCGCACTCATACTGCTTGTAACGGGTGTAGACGTAGCCTGCACCGATGGATAGCTCTACGCCCCACCGCTTGGCAAACGCCCACTGGTAGCCCCACGAGAGGCCGACCCCCACGAGGTTGCCATCATAGCGACGATCCTTCAGTTGCTCGGGGAGAGGAAGTCCACCCACGTTGTAGGTGGCATAGATCCCGTGCAGGCCGATGAAGTGCCGCTCGAAAGTTTTACAGGGCCACCACTTGACCTCAGGCATGACCAGTAGGTGCATCGCCTTGGGGTTAGCATTGACCTGAGCCCCATTGGAGAGCGTCACCTGACGGTCACTGGGGAACTGCCACGGGTTGTAACCCACGAGGATCGAACCGCTCCACTGCGAAGCGATGCGAAAGTCCACGCCCGCATTGAGCGTCGAGGTGGCTAGGTATAGCGTATTGACCTTGGCACCTACTTGCTGCGCTGACAGAGTACCAGCGAGCGAGAGGAGCAGGCATACGAGCAAAGTCTTATAGAGGTTTTTCATAGACGAACTATTTATAGGATGCTTCAAAGAAAGCACTCCTGATTGGTCAGGAATTAGATAACGGAATGAGGTGAGAGGTGGCGATGCTTCCAGCTCTGGGGCTGTGTAGCTGTCCTCAATGAGGGCTCGTCTCAAGCACTTTAGGTGAGTAGCCGAGGGGAAATCTGTCTAGTGAATTACTGCCTAAGCAGTTGGAGGTTCGTAAGGTCTCTCACTTATTTAGAAGAACGATGGTTCCTAAAGGGGACACTTCCCCAAGTAAGAACTCACAGCGAAGATACAACAAATAAACGAGTTGTGCAAAAATCACCGCACATTTCGCTCGATAATGCCATATCTTCCGAGGAAATTGGGACTTGTCAGGGGGAAAATGAAAATTCTCCACGGAGCTGGGAAATAAAACTTCGGAAGAATGAAATAAAACTTCGGAAGAATGAAATGAAACTTCGGAAGAAGCAAATCAAAGTTCCGAAGAATTTTTCCGTTTCTCCGTGGACGTTCCAAGATCTCTACGGAGGAATTTCTCAATTTCCTCGACCTTCCGATTTCTTCTCTCCGAAGTCTCTCTTCGCTCTTCCTAAGCATCAAAAAAAATATCCACGAAGATATGGGCATATCTCCGTGGATATTGGGTTTTATAGGGATCGAGTGTCGGCTTTAGTTGCTTGATCTGCTAACTTTGACGGGGCGCAGGGCGCGCATCGCATTGAGCACGGCGAGGACTGTGACGCCTACGTCAGCGAAGACCGCCATCCACATGGAGGCTACACCGAGCAAGGCTAGGAGCAGTACCAGCACCTTGATACCGATGGCAAACCATGCGTTCTGCAGTGCGATGCCGACTGTGTGGCGTGCGATGCGTATGGCGGTTGCTATCTTGAGCGGGTTGTCGTCCATGATGACCACGTCGGCCGCCTCTATGGCAGCGTCAGAGCCGAGTCCGCCCATGGCGATACCCACATCGGCACGCGCTAGGACTGGCGCATCGTTGATACCGTCGCCTACGAAGAGGACGGTGCCTCGGGCGGGCTGCTGGAGGATTGCCTCAAGTCGAGACAACTTGTCCGCTGGGAGCAGATCCGCATAGTACTCGGTGATACCCACCTGCTTGGAGATCTGCTGAGCCACCTCCTCGTGGTCGCCCGTGAGCATGACCAGCTGGCGGATGCCTAGACGGCTCAGCGCCTCGATGGCGTGGCTAGACTCCTCCTTGAGCGTGTCGGAGACGACGATATGTCCCGCATAGGTGCCGTCGATGGCGGCGTGTACGATGGTGCCCGCATGGTCGCATGGGTGCCACTGAGCACCGATAGACTCCATCAGGGCTACGTTGCCTACGTGAACTACGGAGCCGTTGACACGCGCCTTGACCCCTCGCCCAGCCAGCTCCTCGACCTCCTCAATGGTGCAGTCGTCCTGTTCGTTGGGGTAGGCTTTGCGCAGGGAGGTAGCGATCGGGTGTGTGGAGTGACGCTCCACGTGAGCCACCATATGTAGTAGATGGTTCGCTTCGCAGGCTGTCGGGTGTACTGCATTAGCGGTGAAAGTGCCTTTCGTCAGGGTGCCTGTTTTGTCAAAAAGGACGGCACGCGCCTTCGCCAAAGCGTCCATATAGTTAGCCCCTTTGACCAAGATACCAGCCCGTGAAGCGCCTCCGATGCCCGCAAAGAAGGAGAGCGGGATGGAGATGACCAGAGCGCAGGGGCAGGAGATGACTAGGAAGGTCAGTGCGCGGTACAGCCAGGTGGCGAAGTGGTCTGCGAAGCTGCCCATCAGGAGTGGCGGCAGGAAGGCGAGTAGGAGCGCTACGATCACCACGACCGGGGTGTAGACACGGGCGAAGCGACGTATGAACGTCTCGCTCCGTGACTTATGATCGGTGGCGTGCTCAACCATCTCGATGATCTTTGAGGCGGTGGAGTCTCCCGCTGTCTTGGCGACACGGACGGTGAGAAGTCCCGAGAGGTTGACACAGCCAGACATTACTTCGTCCTCGACGGTGACGCTACGTGGTACGCTTTCGCCCGTTAGTGCGACCGTATTGAGCGCTGAGGAGCCCTCAACGATGAAGCCATCGAGTGGCACCCTTTCGCCAGGCTTGATGATGATCGTCTCGCCCACGGCCACCTCCTCAGGTGCGACTGTCTGCTCAACGCCGTCACGCAGCACGTGTGCCGTGTCGGGGCGTATCTCGAGGAGGTGGGAGACGGCACGACGGCTCTTGCCCTCGGCGTATCCCTCGAAGAGCTCGCCCAGCTGGAAGAAGAGCATAACGAAGACCGCCTCGGGGAACTGCGCTTCGGCCCCTGGCAGGAAGCCTATGCAGAGTGCGCCGATGGTGGCGATGCTCATAAGGAAGTGCTCGTCAAAGAGTTCGCCATGCGCCACTCCCTCGACCGCCTCACCGAGTACGTCGTACCCTATAATAAGGTATGGCACGAGGTAGACCAAGAGGAGCTGCCACATCGGAAGTGTGCAGGTGCGCTCTACGATATAAGCCCCGATGAGTAGCAGGGCTGTGAGTATGATGCGGATTAGTTTCTTATTCATAAGATAGAGAGTTACTGTTACGAAGGCAAAGGTATAGCTATCTGGGTGCAACTCCGTTGCAAAAGTTTGTCTCTGTCGTTGGAGGCTTCAGGCATAGACGAAATGTTGTATCTTTGTGCATACGCATAATTCACTCTATCAATCGTTACTACTAGATGAATGTCGCTACCTTACCACGTCTGCTACGTTGCGATCAGTGGATCAAGAACCTCTTTGTCCTAGCTCCCGCCTTCTTCGGTGGGGTGCTCCTAGACTCGTCGCTGTGGGGCGGCTTGGTGGTGGCGTTTTTAGCTTTCTCGCTCCTCTCCTCCTCGATCTACATCGTCAACGACATCGTGGATCAAGCGCGTGATCGTCTGCATCCTAAGAAGTGTCTGCGCCCGATAGCTTCTGGGGCAGTGTCGCTACCAGTCGCTTGGATCATCGCAGCACTCCTCTTGATGATTGCCGTGGCTCTGCCACTGGCTTTTCTGCCTCGTGCGCTCTGGTGTCAGACGCTTGGGATCATGGGGAGTTACTGGTTGCTTAACGTCTGCTACAGTTATTGGCTCAAGCGGATAGCGGTGGTTGATGTGGTCTCTATCTCGTTGGGCTTCGTGCTGCGGGTGTTACTCGGCGGAATAGTCGCTGGAGTGGTAGTCTCTGAGTGGCTCCTAGTGATGACGCTACTCCTATCTCTCTTCCTAGCTCTAGCCAAGCGGCGTGACGACTACCTCCTCTACGAGCGCAGTGGGGTAGCGATGCGACAAGCTATCAAGGGGTACAATCGCCCCTTCCTAGACCATACGCTGACGATGATCGTGGGCGTCCTACTCATCTGCTACCTCCTCTACACGCTTTCGGCAGAAGTGCATAAAGAACCTGGCGGAGACTACCTCTACCTGACGGCACTCCCAGTCCTCGTGGGCTTGCTGCGTTACCTCCAGATCACACTCGTGGAGGAGCGGAGCGGTAGTCCTACGCAGGTGGTCTACCGAGATGCTATCATTGGACTCTGTGTTGTGATGTGGGGCGTACTCTTTGGACTATTACGCTATGTGCTGTAAATGAGGAAGTGTGTATGGATACGATAGCAATCTTTGACCTAGATGGTACGCTCACACGGCGGGACACGCTCTTGACGTGGCTGGTGCAGATGCAGTCGTGCGGCTCGCTCGTGTGGCACCTGCCTTACTATCTCTATCAGTATGCGACCTATCGGCTGAGTGGTGGCGTGGCTGATCGCTACAAGGAGCGCATCATTGGTACGGTGGTGCGGGGCTGGAGCTATGAAGAGGGGGTACAGCGGGGTGCTGCTTTTGCAGATCAGATAGATCAGATGCTCCGCCCCGAGGCTATACGTTGTCTAGAGCAACATCAGCGTGACGGACATCGGACGGTCTTGCTGACCGCTTCAACAGATTTGGCGGTCTCGTCGTGGGCTATGGGTCGTGGCTTTGACCTGGTGCTAGCAACGGAGCTGGAGCTGGCGGAGGACATCTATACGGGACGCTTTGCCACGCCCAACTGTAAGGGTGCCGAAAAGGTGCGCCGTCTGGACCTAGCCCTCCCTGAGTGGCGAACGGTCACAACCTATGGCTATGGCGACAGCGCGAGTGATCGTGACTTCTTGGCACTATGTACGAAGCATTACTATGGGACTTTTGAATAAGCAGTTACTCCAGCGGTGGCGGGTGGAGCTACTATGCCTGCTGGGTGTCTGGGCGCTACTCGCCCTCTTAGCACTCTATATCTATAGCACAGGGCTGCTGATGCCACATGGCAACGCTATCGGTGCTTACCTCGGGTATGACAACTACTTCCGCTTTACGACGCGGGGCGGGGCGTGGGACGTGAGCCACCCGCTGATCACGCCGCTATACCTTATTAATAGGGCGCTTCTGGTACCACTCCTAGGCGAAAGAGGAGCACTGGTTGTGATGCTTCTCGGCTCTGCACTCCTAATGGCTATTGCCGTGGCGGGATGCTGCGGTTATCTAAGGCGCGTGGTACAGCTCGATACGGGACGCAGTCTGCTCCTCTCGGGGCTGCTCCTGTCAACCTTTACGGTGATGACGCTCTCCTTTACGGTAGAGAGCTATCCGCTCTCGATGGCTTTACTCGTCTTATCCCTCCTCTGTCTGAGTGGTCAGCTGAAGCGAGAGAAACGCTTGTCGGGCTGGCATGCTACGCTATGGAGCCTCCTGCTGGGTGGCGTGACGCTGACAAACTTTGCTAAGCCACTCTCGCTGCTCCTCCTGAGCAAAGAAGAGTCGCTCTGGTGGCGGGTGCGTAAAGTGTTGCTCCCGACACTCCTCTTGCTGGCACTCGTTGTGGCGGTAGGGTGGTTCTACCAGCAGAGACGTGCCGGGGCTGAGGAGTCAATGTTCACGGCTCAGGTCAATGATTTGCTACGCTTTCAGACGAGGTCGGCAGATATAGTGCCAGACTTCTTCGGTCACCCGCTCCTCATCAGCAATCTAGAGATGCGTGAGCTGTATGGCGAGACGGTGCTGAGACCTACGCCCTATGCCTGCTGGGCTATGAAGCTATTTCCATGGGGAGTGGTGCTACTGCTGCTCGCAATGATTGGGGTAGGACGACGCTACCCCTTGGCATGGGCGATACCGCTCTACCTAGCGGTTGATGTGGCAGTGCATCTCGTCGGTGGGTACGGACTAGACGAAGCGATTATCTTCGGGGGACACTGGGTCTTCCTAGTGCCGATGGCGTTAGGCTGGCTTTACCGTGTGGTGCCTAGGCAGGCCTACCGATATATGGATCTTGCTCTGCTACTCCTATCTATATATATGTGTACCCACAACCTGACTGTCATCTTATCACGTATGGGATGAGGCTGTAGCTGTGCAGTATGGGGTAGGAGCTAGAGGTCAAGGGGCTGGCCGGTGGCGACGTTGACGGCGAGCTGCGCTAGACGCACGGCGACGAAGGTCTCAATGTACTGCATCTCCGACTCGAGCCAGTTGCGTTGCGCTAGCGAGAGCGTCTCGAGTGTGACGACGCCTTCCTTGTGTCCCTCGGTCGAGAGGTCGAGGTTGAGCTTTGCGTCGGTTCGGATCTGCTCAGTATCAGCGTAGCGTGTGAGTGCCTCGGTGAGCTGCTGTGAGGCTTGCTCGTTTTGCATTTGGATAGCACGCTCAGCGTCTTGCAACTCTAGCTGACGTACCTGCTGGTTGGCAAGCGCTGCGGCGCGACTCTGCACTCCTTGGTAGATGCCTGTGATGGGTATCTGAACGGCTACGCCGACCATCCAAGTAGTACCGAACTGCTTCTTGAAACCGTCCATAGGATTGGGCGACATGGTGAGTAGCTGTGCCGTGAAGCCTACCTCTGGGAGCATCTCCCCGAGTGCCATCTGAGCACGTCGCTTCTCCGCCTCGACGGCTAGGTTGGCTGCTTTGAGCTCGACACGATCCCTCAGATTGACCGTGCTGTATAGCGTGGGCTGGCACGGATCAATCGGCTGCTGGCTGGCGAGGGTGAAGTCTGGCGTAAGCTCTATCGCTTGCTCGGCGGGGATGCGACACTGATGCTTGAGTAGGATCAGCAAAGCCTGCAAGCCCTCGCGTAGCTTACCTTCCTGGAGCTTGGCATTGTTGCGGTTGACCCGTACGGAGACCACTTCACGGTCAGCGACGACTCCTTGATCCTTCATGGCGGAGACGTCGGCGAGCGTTTTGTCAAGCATAGCGTTGAACTGACCGATCGCTTTCAGCTGCTCCTGTAGTTGCACCGCCTGCCAATAAGTCTTAGCGATCTGCTCTTCCTCGCCACGCTGCTGGATGGTCCACTGGTACTCGGCAGCTTGCTCGCCAATCTGCGCTAGGCGCATACCGTTATAGATGCGTCCACCAGCGAAGATAGGCTGGCGTAGCGAGAGGGATCCGTAGAAAATGTGACCTAGCTCAAGACTCATCTTGTCATCTAGCCAAGACTGTGCTTCGCTCAGCGTGGGTACGCCAGGGAGCTTCGGCAACTGCGTCGGTGGAAGCCAAGAGGAGAGATCGATTGAGAAGGGCTTAAGCTTTGCTGGTGTGTAGAGCCATCCGCCCGAGAGGGAGACCTGCGGGAAGAAGTTGCTCTGAGCCTTGAGGCGTGTTGCGTGCGCTACTTGTCGCTGTGCTTCTAGCTGTGCGGAGGGCGCGGGGCTCTCCTGGTGGTAGCGTATGCAATCGTGTAGCGACAGCTTGAGAGGCTCCGTCTGCGCATAGAGGGAGCTGGTGAGTATGCTACAGAATGCGAGTATCAGTGCGCCTCGCAGTGCCACTAATAGATCTCTCATCATAGGGTAAAGGTGGTATGACCGATGCGATGTCCATCGGCAAAAACGTCTGCACGGTAGCTTCCCGAGAGAAGCGCCTGTGTAATCTGACAATAGATGGTGACGGGGGTGTCCTCGCCTGTGTACTCAATACTCTTGGAGGCTGTCGCCTGAAGAGTCTGTCCCTCGAAGCTGAAAGCTCCGCCAGAGCCACTCATCGGCATATCGTTTGGGTTGAGGATACGTACGTAGATAGCTTTGTTGCCAACGGGGGCGGTGACATTCTTCTTTAGGGTAAAGGAGACCGCCAGTGTCTCTACCTTGTCAATGCGTGAGGTGCGCTTGCCCCGATTGTTGAGCGGAGAGACGGAGAGTCCAGAAAGGTCTAGGCGGGCAGCGATGGCGACCTGGTTGGATAGTGCAGCCTTCTCCTCCGTGAGCCGTGAAGCCTCACTGCTGACGCGGGAGTAGTCCTCCTTGACCTGTTGGTTTTCGGCTACTAGTCGCTCATTGGTCGCATGGAGCGAGTCGATCTGTACGATGTAACTACGGAGTAGGGCGCGGAGCGTGTTGATCTCTCCCGTTAGCTCGCTGATGCGCTTTGCGTTGGACGACTTTACGGAGGCAAGCTCTTGGCTTAGCTGCTTGACACGCTCCTGCTCGCTCTCCAGCTGAGCGAGTAGCTCATCATTGTCAAAGGAGAGACTCGTCTCGCCCGATGCTGAGGCGAGCTTGTCGTACTGTAGCTGATACTGCGCTGCGAGCTCGTCTAGCTCTTGCTGCATGCGTTGCTTCTCCATGTCGACCAGTTCGCTCTGGACGCTCTGCATCTGCTGTCGCTCACTCCTTATATATATCCATGCACCAACGATGACGAGGAGCACCACGAGAGCCGCTCCAGCGATGATGTACTTGATGTGCTTGTTGTCTAGTCTAGCCATGGGTCTTACTTGATTCGTTTCAAGATGCCCCGCTGTGTCAGTTGATAGGGTTGGGGCGATATGCTGATGAGTTCTTGGATGCGCTTTGCCTCCTCCTTAGTAGTCCAGCCCTCTAGCGAAGGCGTCGCAAGGATCCGCACCTCTCGCCTGCCCTGCTCTGTGGCGAAGGCTAGCACGATCGGCATCTGGGTCAAAAGGGATTCGGAAGAGGTGGGTACTGGCTCCTTAGCATGTAAAAGCCAGTCCGTGTATGGTATGGTAGGGTTCAGCTCCCACTGCTGATCTCTCTTGGGTAGGAAGGCTGTGAGCTGGCTCACATGGTAAGGCTTCTCAATAGTGGTGATCTGCAGGAGTGGCTGCTCGCCTTGAATGCGCCAAGGCGCAAGTAGGAGTTCGTAGGTAAGCAGACTGGATACAGAGATTGTGCAGCGAAGACGAGCTTTGTCTATCCGCATCTCCAGCGAAGCCTGAGACTTGGTCTGCAGGGTGACGGTGGAGTCGGGTCTGTCGAGTGCCTTCTGAATGAGTTGACCCCAAGCGCTGTCGCTGATGGCGGGGGCTACGCCGAGGGGTCGCTCGATGATCGTCTGATAGCACTGCTCTAGCTCGGCTCGCTCCTGCGCTACGAGTGGATAGCAGCCGACTGCTAGCAAGAGAATAAGGAGATATCTACTTATGAGGTGCATAAAGCTTCGGAAAAATGCAATGCCAAGAGAGACTAAAACTAAGGCGTGACCTTACGCTCCGCAAAGGTACTGAAATAAGCGATTGAAGCCTCTTGTGCTGGTGAGCACTTATGACGAAGATCCTAGGCTCTAGAGGGCTTAGCGGATGAAGAGACGCAGAGGCTTGAACTTACGGCGTAGGTACCCTTTTGCTATGCCTAGACCTACGGTCCACAAGATCGGCTTGGCGATTGCTAGCCCTGTGCTAATCAGTTGCTGTGTACGTCCAGTAGGCTCTGGCACTGCGCCCTGTACCTCACTGGCATAGTCGCCTCGTGTCAGCGACCTATCGGTGGAGCGTGTGAAGCCTCCCAGCAATCTGTCTAGTAGCGAACTTTTGCCTCTGCTACGTCGCTTAGATGGGGTGATGATGCGCCCTAGAAACGACTTGGGAGGAACGATCTGATCCTTGACCTCGTCAATGATTGTCTTCTTGACACCCTGCTCCCTGATATACTCTACGTCTCTCTGCCAGACACGCTCGGCGATCTGGAGGTCAGCCTCAGCGATCTTTTGATGTCTTTGGAAGTCTTGGTATGATACTCTTTTCTTCATGGTTGTATAGTCCAGTTAGCGGGTTGGCGTGGTAGGCTCCTCGTCGGTAGGGTAGAGTGGCTCTTCGCTCTCATCAGCGTACTCTTCGGGCATCGGCTGCGGGCGTAGCTTGTCATCCATCTTGGCTAGCGAACTGTACAGTCTGCGGTAGATGCACGTGCTGACGGAGCGTACGATGACCTTGCGCAGGAGTAGTGCGACGAGGACTAGTAGTAGTAAGACTCCAGCACCTATGAGTAGGCTCCAACCCCATCCTAGCTCTAGCCACACATTGATACCAGCTACCCCGGCCAAGAGTAAGAGGAGCATCACGAAGGGGATGAGCGCAAGTACTAAAAGTAGCGCCACAAGGTTGCCAACGACCCTCATGCCCGTATCAGTGCTTGAGTAGATCGCTTGACGCACCGATGCCTTGAGGTACTCCTTGGTGTGATAGATAAAGCGAGAAGTCTTGAAGTCTTGCATAGAGACTAGATATTAGAGGTGAGACTTTAGAGGTTAGATATTAGAGACTAGAGATAAGCAAGAGAGTAGCGTACTCATCTGTCGTGAGGGACTGGTCGTCTCTCGGGTGCGGATGAGCGTGCTACTCTCTAAGTGCTAGTTGAGTGTGTATGGCTCTTGTGTATAGCTCAATGTTACAGCTCAGTGGAAATAGCCTCAGTGCGACAGACTACTTGACAGCCTTCTTAGCTTCGTCCAGTGTCTCCTTAGCCTTGCCTATGGTCTCGTCAAACTGCTCCTCGACCTCCTCAGCAAAGTCTTTGCTACGCTTACGAAGCTTGTCGCGATAAGTCTCAAAGCGATCCTTAGCCTCGTAGTATCCCTCTACGAGAGTATCACGAGTGCGGTCGGCCGTCGTGCTGAGGTCGTCATAGAGCTGATCACGCTTGTCGCGGTCAGAAAGGTAGGTGATGGCAGCGCCGATAGCAGCGCCTATAGCAATGCCTAGTGCTATACGTCCAGTGTTGTTCATATCTGTTCTGTTGTTTTATAGTGAATATTATTGTCTTGGTTCATACGTCTGCAGATTCGTCCGCAGATCTCTGTCTCGGTGACTCTCCTTACGCCTATAAAGTGGCGGAGTATCACCTTGACACTCTAAAGGTACGAAAAAATGGTCACATAGCAAGTAAGAAGAGGTCTTTGCCGTCTGAGGAACGCCTGATACGGGATGAGTTCATTGATGCTACCATCGTGGAAATCAGACAACTCCTCGGTGGAAATCTTCAATTATCCAGTGAGAAACGAAAAAATTCTTCGGAACTTTGATTTCATTCTTCCTAAGTTTCATTTCATTCTTCCGAACTTTTATTTCGGCTCTCCGTGAAGAATTTTCGTTTGCTCCGTGGCGTTTCCCAATTTCCTCGGGAGAAATTGCAATCGGCGGAGATGTAGTCGTCGCTATAAAGTGCGTTTATAGCGCTACGTAGCGAGGCTAAATCCTTATGTCCTTGAGCTATCGTCAGGTGTGGCTCCTAGGATACAGGGTCGTTATGTGTCAACCCCGCCTAGTAGCCACGCCTACTAAGCTCTCTCAGCATACGAGTGCTAGATGCGCTCTAGGACGAGCTCGATGAGCCCGTCAATGCCTTGCTTGTAGTTGGTATTCATATTCAAGTTCTGACGACCTGCGATGATGCAGCAGACGGTCAGCGTGTCGTGTCCTAGGAGGTTGCCGATACCGCTGAGAGCGGCCGACTCCATCTCAAAGTTGGTGATGTGCTGACCCTCATACTCAAACGCCTCAATCTTCTGATTGAGCGTCGGATCAGCAAGAGGTAGGCGTAGTTGCCTTCCCTGAGGAGCGTAAAATCCGTTGGCAGCGATTGTACAGCCACGGACGATGTCGCCATAGTCCCCGACGATCTGCTCGTAGAGCGCCTCGCTACAGTTGACTACGTAGGGATCGAGACCCTTGATCGGCCACTGTAGCTGCTCCTTGAGTGCTGCCTCAAAGGGGAGGTCGCGTATCGCCTCTGTATTAGCGTAGAAAAAGAGCGATCCCTCAAAGCCAATCGCCTTGTGTGCTGCGACAAACGTACCTATCGGTGTCTCAGGTTGTAGCCCTCCACTAGTACCTATGCGTACCATCGTTAGCTTGCGGTGGTTGGGACGTACCTGACGAGTCTGCAGGTCAATATTGGCGAGTGCGTCTAGCTCGTTGATGACGATCTCAATGTTGTCACAGCCTATGCCGTGGCTCTGGACGGTGATCCGTTTGCCACGATAGGTACCCGTGATCGTGTGAAACTCACGGTTGCTCACGGAGCACTCCTGCGAGTCAAAGTGGGAGGCGATCATATCTACACGAGAGGGGTCGCCACAGAGGATAACCTTGTCCGCCAGCTGTTCGGGCTTCAGATGGAGGTGAAAGATAGAGCCATCGTCATTGACGATTAGTTCGCTGGGAGGTATGATGCGGTTTTGTGTACTCATAGTAGTAATCCATTTATATTGAATGATGACACTCCAAAAATACAAAAACTTCGCAACATTACCTCCTTTTCGATGGTAGAGGTGTCGGGGGCTATTTGCGTAGTAGCCGATGTTTTACTACTTTTGCATCGGTAAGTAACTAAGTAACTTCACTGAATAGACAGATAATATATGGCTACAACAGCAGACTTTCGCAATGGCATGTGCCTAGACATTGATGGGCAGTACTTCTTCATCGTAGAGTTTCTCCACGTTAAGCCAGGCAAGGGACCAGCCTTCGTCCGCACGAAGCTACGTAACGTCTCTACGGGTCGCATCCTTGACAAAACGTGGAATAGTGGTGTCAAGGTAGAGGAGGTGCGCATAGAGCGTCGTCCCTATCAGTATCTCTACAACGATGAGATGGGCTACCACTTTATGCACCCCGAGACATTTGACCAGATTGCTATCAATGGCGATCTGATCGATGGTGTCCGCTTCCTCAAGGAGGGTGACATGGTTGAGGCGATGGTACATGCTGAGAGCGAGACTGTCCTAACCTGCGAGCTGCCAGCACACGTAGATCTGCGCATTACTCACACAGAGCCAGGTATCAAAGGCGATACAGCTACCAATAGTCTTAAGCCTGCGACCGTTGAGACGGGGGCTGAGATCCGCGTACCGCTCTTTATCAATCAGGACGACATGGTCACGGTAGATACACGTGACGGCTCTTACGTAGGGCGTGTCAAGGAGTAAGCGTTACTAGCACATATCTCTCCTAAAGCAGTCGCCCTCCTCCGTTTCGCTGATGGGCGATGCTGTAGAAGCCGTGCAGTTCTCTCAGTCAGAGCTGCATGGCTTCTCCGAATTTACCGCTGAGGTCACACTATATATAATATGAGTCAGATACCGCATCAGGCTGGGATTGCCGTCCCCCTCTTTAGCTTGCGTCGCCAAGGCGATGCGGGCTGTGGAGACTTTGCCGCTCTGGAGGCGTTTGCGCCAGTGGTAGAGCGGATGGGCGTGCGCATCATACAGCTACTTCCTCTGGAGGACACAACCCTCTATGGCGATAGTCGTGACTCCTATCCCTATCGACCACTAGCCTCAACGGTACTTAATCCGATCTACATAGCGGTGGATCAGCTCCCGCCGCTGGCGGATCAACAACTGGAGCAGGAGCTACGTGCGGAGGCTCAGAGGCTCAGTGAGCAAAAGACCTTCGACTATACGCAAGTGTGGCGACTCAAGCGACGCTGGTTGTGGGCTTCCTTTACGGAGCAGGCGGACGCTTCGCGGTACTTCACCGATATGATCAATCGCTATGCTCGGTTGACGCTCAAGCATGCTCCTTTTAGGAGTATGCCTATCTGGCACTACTGGGTTTGCGAGCGAATGATTCTAGACCTATTTCCCGATTTAGATCGTGAGAAGTGGGACTTCTGGGAAGCGATGGAGCGGGTCAAGGAGCTGGAAGAGAAAAACAAAGCCTTGGTCGCCCGTACGGGCAATTTCTACGCTTACTGCTATATGGTAGCGCAGCGACAGATGCGCCGTGCCGTGGCAACGATTCGCCAGCACGGGCTGGCGCTCATGGGAGACCTGCCCGTGGGGGTAGACCCGCATGCAGCGGACACGCTTGCTTACCCGGCCCAATTTAACAAGCGACTCTCTTGCGGAGCTCCTCCCGACTACTTCTCTCCAGATGGGCAGAACTGGGGCATCCTGACCTGTCGCAGAAACTCGAAAAAGCTATGGCGAGAGCGCTTTGACTATCTAGGGCGCTTCTATGACTACCTGCGCGTGGATCATGTGCTGGGCTTCTTCCGTATGTGGTCCATACCACGTGATGGGCGCTCTGGGATGCTGGGGTACTTTCTTCCCTCACGACGCTATTTGAAGCGGGAGATCTCCAAGCTAGGGCTGGCCGAGACGCTACGACCGGAGTGGATAGCGCCGACCAAAAATCCTGCAACGACGCAGGTCCTTTGGATCGAACGTCTCGATGGGGGCTACGTGCCTCGCTACGACGTGGCGAGTGCTGCGCCCTTTGCGATGCTGTCGCCCGACCTACAGGAGCGTATGAGAGCCGTCTGCGAGGATTACTACTACGGCGGCAACGAAAAGCTGTGGCGCGAGCGTGGACTGGAGCGTCTAACCTTTCTGAAAGATCTCACGAGCATCCATCTCTGTGCCGAGGATCTGGGGATGGTCCCTCAGTGTGTCTACCCCGTCCTAGAGGAGCTCGGCATCCTCAAGCTATACGTGGAGCGCATGCCTAAGAGTGCCGGCATCGAGTTTGAAGCGGCGCCCTACTTCTCCGAGGACAGCGTCGCTACCACCTCAACGCACGACTGCGCCCCACTGCGCCTGTGGTGGGCAGAAGACGAGGTGCGCTCACGACGCTACTACGACTACTTCCTCACTGATTACGGCGTCCCTTACGACACCACGCTCACACCCGAGCTGGCCGAGATCATCGTGCGCCGACACCTAGAGAGTCCCTCACGACTCTGCATCCTGCCGCTACAAGACTGGCTAGCCCTGAGTCCCGAGCACTGCGCCATAGTCGATCCGCATAGCGAGCAGATCAACGATCCGAGCAATCCCCACCATGTATGGAGCTACCGCATGCCCATCGCTGTCGAGGAGCTCCCAGACGACTGGATACGACAGCTCCGCCAGATGATCGCAGAGACGCATCGGCTGTGAGCGTAGCATCCTATTATTTTCTCCCAAACTTCTACAAACAACCCAACCTATAATCTATGCGAAAGCTTAATTCAAAAGAGATTAAACAACTAACGGATCAGGGCTGCCAAGCGCAAGACTGGTCCTTGATTCGCGTTCATAGATACTTTGACGCTAGTCGCTGTCAGCAGGTTCACTTCATCGGGAGCTGTGAGATCGGAGACAACCGTGGCGGTCGCCCCTCCGAGGAGGAGCCGAGCTACGTCGAGCCTTATCGCTTGGCTCATGTGAAGCTGATCAACTGTACCATAGGTGATCGCGTCATCATTGACGGGGTACGGGACTGCATCTCGCATTACGACATCGCTGACGATGTGGTTATTCACGATATAGCCGCTCTCAAGGTAACGGGCGAGACCACCTTTGGTAATGGTTTCCTCGTCGAGGTGCTCAACGAGACAGGCGGTCGCGAGGTGCCCATCTGCGATATCCTGACCGCTCAGACTGCTTATATGCTGGCCATGTATCGCCACGACAAGGAACTACAAGCTGCTCTCTCTAAGCTTGTTGAGGAGTACACCGACTCCGTACGTTCGGATCGTGGCTCCATCGGCGAGAGCTCCATCATCAAGCATTGCGGTCTTATGACCAATGTCAAGGTTGGCCCTCACAGCTCCATCATCGGCGCCTCTGTTTTAGAGAATGGTTCGGTCAATAGTACGGCTCTGAGCCCCACAAAGGTTGGCTACGGGGTGATCTGTCGGGACTTCATCTTCTCCGCTGGTTGTGTCGTCTCAGACGGTTCCAACGTCTCGCGTAGCTTCATCGGTCAGGGTTGCTCGGTGACCCACCTCTTCAGTGCGCACGACTCGCTCTTCTTTGCCAACTGTCAGTGCGAAAACGGTGAGGCGTGTGCCGTCTTTGCTGGTCCCTTTACCGTTACGATGCACAAGAGTAGCCTTCTGATCGCTGGCTACTACTCTTTCCTCAATGCGGGTAGTGGATCTAACCAGAGCAACCACCTTTATAAGCTCGGCCCCATTCACCAGGGCATCGTAGAGCGTGGTAGTAAGACCACTTCCGACTCGTACGTCTTGTGGCCTTCGCGCATCGGAGCTTTTAGCTTGATTATGGGACGTCACGTAGCGCACATTGATTCGTCAGACTTCCCCTTCTCCTACATTATAGAGAATGACAACCAAACCTACCTCGTGCCAGGCACCAACCTGCGTAGCGTCGGTACCATCCGTGATACCAAGAAGTGGCCTAAGCGTGACAAGCGTCACCCAGAGGAAAAGCTCGACTGCATCAACTACAACCTCCTCTCGCCCTATACGGTCGGTAAAATGTACAAAGGGTGGCACAAGCTCAAGGCTCTAGAGACGCACCTCGGCAGTGCCGATGCGACCTACATCTATCACGATATGCACATCCGTCATAGCTCCCTCGTCAAGGGGTGTCGCTACTACGAGATGGGCATCATCAAGTTCCTCGGCAACTCACTCATCCAGCGCATCCAGGACCAAGCTCCCAAGAGCAAAAGCGAGCTTGTCGCCTGCTTGCCACCCACCAGCAATGAGGGGCTCTCAGACTGGCTCGACCTAGCAGGTATGATCGCTCCTCGTCGGCTCGTGCGCAATCTGATCAAGCAGATCAAAGAGGGGCAGATCAAGACGCTTGAAGAGGTCAACGTCGCCATCCGTGCCATACATAGTCGCTACTACGAGATCGAGTGGCACTGGGCTTACGACCTGCTGCTCCGTTGGTACGACATCGCAGCCAAGGATCTCACCGTGGAGCGAGTCATACAGATCATCAAAGAGTGGCAAGAGACCGTCATCACGCTAGACGAGTACCTCCTCCAGGATGCCCACAAAGAGTTTGAGATGCTCACGCAGGTCGGCTTCGGCATAGACCTTGATGGGGATCACAACCGGCGCATCGACTTCGAGCAGGTGCGAGGCAACTATGAGGACAATGCCTTCGTCATAGAGGTGCACGACCACATCAGTCGCAAGAAGCTCCTCGGCGAGACGATCCTCGCGCAGATCGACGCCCTCCCCGAGTAACCTCGCAACTCGCTACAGCGAGACGACTGGCGAAATAAACGGACGCACGAGACGTGCAACCCACTGTTGGGATGCACGGCTCGTGCGTCCGTTGTGTCAAAGGTTACAGCGTCCGTTACGTGTAGCCCTGTGTAGGGACGCACGATCTGTGCGTCCCTACAC
>NZ_CAMYEZ010000016.1 GCF_947254915.1 uncultured Porphyromonas sp.
AATGAAATGAAACTTCGGAAGAAAGGAATCAAAGTTCCGAAGATTTTTTTCGTTCCTCACTGGATAATCTAGAATATCCACGGATGAATTTCTAAATTTCCTCCACCTCTTGACTTCTGTCATAGAGACGTAGATACACTCGTCCGCTATAATGCGTCAGTTCTGAATTGTACATTTAGTAGCCAGTGATTCTCAAATACCCCATCACCAGATGAAAGAATTTTCCCTCTGCTTGAGAAATGTCGCAAATAACTATGGAACAGACGTCTAAGCTACGATACAAGAGCGTCATCTTGTCGCATTTGAGCCATACAGAGTAGAAATTGACGAGGAAACAGTTGTTAGTTTCAAAATTTGTCGTACCTTTGTCACCGCTAAGGAGCAAAGGAGCGTTGCTTTCATCCTCAAATCATAGGCTGGTGAGCCTATCTGAAGGGTCTCATTCGGAGCTTCGCAAAAAAAATCACCTCTAGCTATTGCAGTGTTGATAAGTTTTTGTACCTTTGCAGAGCAAAACAACCGAGGTGCGGTAGTTCAGCTGGTTAGAATACCTGCCTGTCACGCAGGGGGTCACGGGTTCGAGTCCCGTCCGCACCGCTCTGATTCCTCATACGAGGTCACAGCTTCCTAGACAAGATGGTCAGTAAGCATGACGGAGTAAGAGGTTTCTTAGTCTTATGGAGGTAGCGATCTCCTAGTTACAGCATTTTTTAGACTCCCCATTACTGTGTATGGCGAGTCTTTTGTACATACTCAGGTAGTCACTGCTACAAGCCCAAGTGGCGGAACTGGTAGACGCGCTAGTTTCAGGTACTAGTAAACGCAAGTTTGTGCAGGTTCGATTCCTGTCTTGGGCACCTAAAGTTGCTGTCACGGACTATAATACATATTGTATGCGCAGGTGGTGGAATTGGTAGACACGCTACTTTGAGGGGGTAGTGCCAGCAATGGTGTGTGAGTTCGACTCTCATCCTGCGTACTACGAGAGAGACCTATTGGATGACCTTATACAGATGAGGCTTCAGTAGGTCTCTCTCTTTTTGCCCTACCCTACCTTAGCCTACACCGTTGAAGACTGTTGCATAAAGGCGAATCGCTGTGTTGCTTTCGGGATTCGGCTTCGGTCACATACGGAGGTATGCTCCCTTCAGACCTCACCCTCAGCGCCTTGCGCTTCATCCTTTCTGCAAAGTCAGGACAATCTTGCAAGCAAGATTGTGAGACTGTTGACTTTTGCAACAGTCTCCGTTGGGTCAATTTGTCCTACCCTCCATATCGTCTGTCTATTTCGTCTATCTAAGGCATAGAGACAACTGATGATAAGTCGTATTCCTTGCCGTGGTATAGTTTTTGAGTACCTTTACACGGTGAGACTATTGCACGAGGGTGCCTAGCTGTGCTATTCCTCTGCATGTATCGCCCAGTGCTAGAGCCGTCTAAGCGGTACAAGGCACTACATAATTCACTCTCAAGAGATAATATATACGCATGAACTTCACGCCATACCAAATAAGTAACCAAGTGGTCAGAGCTTTTGCTAGAGCTTGCGCTATCGGACTACGTTCGGGGAAGCAATTAGATCTCTCTAAGCCACTCTTTATCGACTTAGCTCGCAGTAAAGACACCTTCCCAAGTGTCCTCATCTTGCATGCTCTGAATATACCGCTCTCTCAACTACAATACACGCTCTGTGAGGAGCCAACGACGACTGGGTACTACAAGCAGATCCAGAGCATCATTGATCAGAGTCAGTACACGATGCCCAGTGCAGAGCTTGTACGCTACTACCATGATCAGCTGAAGTCCATACTAGAGGGGTCGTGGGAGATTTTCCCTAATCATGATGACTTCCCCGTGATTGACGCACCGCGTATCGTAGCCTACATGCTACACGAGGGTCAACCAGACATTTATCCGTGGCCATACATCACCTCTCGTCCAGCTAAGGAAGATATCCTAGCTAGCTATGTGCAGAATAGCCTAGAGCATAGTGCTAAAGCGACCTCTGTAGAGGTGCAGGCGATAGCCAGTGTCGAGGCGGAGGAGCAGATGCTTCAGACGATCCTCTCCACAGCTATGATGGGGATGCCTGACGCATTGTCAGAGGAGATGCGCCAGGAGCTAAATATCGCCTCGTGGCAAGAGTCTTTTGAGAGAACTTTTTCGGACCTGTCCGCATCAGACGATACCCAGGCGAAGGAGCCTGCTAGCGACTTTGAGCCTAATGGCATTGTAAAGCAAGTAGAGGTCTTCGTCTCTCAAAACAATCCCAACGGCGAGCCCGACAAAAACTCTATGCGTGCTGTGCCTCTAGAGGAGCTACCCGAAGAGATACAAGAGCATATCAAGGCGATCATACGTCACGAGCAGCGCAAAGTAACGCAAAACTCGGGGAGCAATCCCTTTGACCTATCTGCCGAGGGCGAGAGTGGCAAGGAGGAAAAGGCTTCTAAGAAGTCTAGCAAGCGCTCTAAGACGCCTGCGCTAGATGCCTTTGCGACCAACCTTAACCAACTCGCTAAGGATGGCAAGCTAGACCCCATGATCGGACGTGCTAAGGAGCTAGAGCGTATCACGCACATCCTCTGTCGCCGACAGAAGAACAATCCTGTGCTGATTGGCGAGGCGGGTGTCGGTAAGACAGCCGTTGCCGAGGGCTTGGCACAGCTCTTAGCTCGCGATGAGGTGAGCTACAAGCTTCGTGGCAAGGTGCTTTACAGCGTAGACTTGGCACAGATGCTAGCTGGCACACGCTACAGAGGAGACTTTGAGGAGCGATTTAAGGCGCTGCTCAAGGAGGCTGAGATGCTGGGCAATACGATCCTACTCTTTGACGAGATCCACACGCTGATGGGTGCAGGCTCAACAGAGGGCAGTATGGATGCCTCCAATATGCTCAAACCGGCTCTAGCTCGTGGCACGATACAGGTGATCGGAGCTACCACACTGGATGAGTATCGCAGGACCATTGAGAAGAACGGAGCCTTGGCACGTCGCTTTCAGAAGGTGATGATCGAGCCAAACACGCCCGAGGAGACGCTCGAGATCTTGCGTCAGCTAAGAGGACGGTATGAAGAGTTTCACCACGTACACTACAGCGACGAAGCTTTGGTCGCTATGGTGCGCCTGACCAATAGATATATCTACGATCGCTACTTCCCCGACAAGGCTATTGATGTCCTGGACGAGGTGGGAGCGAGTATGCACCTCAAGGGCAAGGTGGGTGAGAGCGACAAGGTTGCTTCGCTCAGACAGCAGCTACGTACCTATCGTGCGTCTCGTGACAAAGCGGTACGCGAGAGCAACTACGACACTGCTATGACGCTCAAAGTGCAGGAAGAATTAGTCCAGAAAGAGGTGGACGAGGAGCTGGAGAAGGCGCATGCCGAGGAGGCGGGCACCTATCTACCAGTAGACGAGGAGGCGGTCGCCAAGACGGTTTCTATGATGAGCGGTGTGCCTATCTCTAACATTAGTCAGGAGGAGCACGCTAAGCTACGCCAGATGCGCCAGACGCTCAAGGATATAGTGATCGGTCAGGACGATGCGATCAATAAGGTGGTCAAAGCGATACAGCGTAACCGCCTCGGCTTGGGTAGCGACAAGCGACCCATCGGAAGCTTCCTCTTCCTCGGACCGACGGGTGTCGGCAAGACCTATCTAGCTAAGAAGCTTGCCGAGCTACTCTTTGACGATGAGGATGCACTCATACGTATTGATATGAGTGAGTATATGGAGTCGTTCAACGTCTCTCGTCTCGTGGGCGCAGCTCCTGGCTACGTCGGCTACGATGAGGGCGGACAGCTCACGGAGCAGGTGAGACGCAAGCCTTACTCGGTCGTACTCTTTGACGAGCTAGAGAAGGCGCACCCTGACGTTTACAATATACTCCTGCAGATCCTCGACGATGGCTTTATCACCGCTGCCGATGGAACGCATGTGAGCTTCAAGAATACGGTCATCATACTGACGAGCAACATTGGTACGCGCCAGCTCAAGGACTTTGGCACTGGGGTTGGCTTCCGTCAGGAGGTGCAGCTCTCCCAGACGGAGCAGGAGGCTTTGCTGAGCAAGCAGCTCAAGAAGCACTTTAGCCCTGAGTTCCTCAACCGTCTTGATGAGACGATCTACTTCGCCAGCCTGGAGAAGGAAGATATCCGCAAGATCGTGGATGTAGAGCTACGTCCTATTATGGCACGTATCACCGATCAGGGATACAACCTCGTGGTCACCCCCTCGGCAAAGGACAAGCTCGCCGATGTGGGCTTTGACCTAGAGTACGGCGCTAGACCGCTCAGACGTGCCTTGCGTCACTGGATCGAGGACAAGCTGACAGATCTTATCCTCGATGGGGAGGCAAATGTGGGTGACACGGTGCGCCTGCGTGTCTCTGAGGGCGAACTCCTCATGGAGGTGGACAAGCGTCTGCCGCAAAAGGAGTCGCAAGCAAAGAGCGATGAAGCAACACTAGGCTTCGCCCTACCCTCTTTCACCTCAACGAGTCAGAAGAGTGGTGAGCGATAAGCCATCAAACCAGACAAACATTCCAAGCTTATGAATAGTAATAAAGGACAAATCGGGGTTACGAGTGAAAACATATTCCCCGTCATCAAGAAGTTTCTCTATAGTGAGCATGATATATTCCTCCGTGAGATCGTATCCAACGCAGTTGATGCGACGACCAAGCTACGCACTCTGATAGCTCGTGGCACTGAGGTGGGTAGCACTGAGGATCTCCGTGTAGAGGTCCTACTAGATAAGGAGGCGCGCACACTGACCGTACGAGACTACGGTATCGGCATGACTGCCGACGAGGTGGAGCGCTACATCAATCAGATAGCCTTCTCTGGAGCAGAGGACTTTCTGGAGAAGTACAAAGATGCTTCAGGTAATATCATCGGGCACTTCGGGCTAGGCTTTTACTCAGCCTTTATGGTCTCCGAGCGTGTCGAGATAGACACTCTCTCCTACCAGCCAGATGCGCAGCCTGTCCACTGGAGCTGTGACGGTTCGCCCGCCTACGAGATGAGTACGGGTAGCCGTACCGAGCGAGGCACCGACATTATTATGCATCTGGACGAAGAGAGCAGCGAGTTCCTCGAGCAGGCACGCATCGAGGAGCTACTGACGAAGTATTGTCGCTTCCTCCCGATCCCCATCATCTTTGGCAAGAAGCAAGAGTGGAAGGACGGCAAGATGCAGGATACCGATGAGGACAATGTGATCAACGATACCAATCCGCTCTGGCTCCGCAAGCCGCAAGATCTTACGGACGAAGACTATCGTGAGTTCTACCGTAAGCTCTACCCAGGAGCTGACGAGCCACTCTTTTGGATACACCTTAATGTAGACTACCCCTTCACCTTGACTGGCGTACTCTACTTCCCCAAGGTGAGCAACAAGGTGGATCTGCAGAGCAACAAGATCAAACTCTACTGCAATCAGGTCTTTGTGACTGACGAAGTGGAGAACATCGTGCCTATGTACTTGACTTTGCTCCACGGTGTGATTGATTCGCCAGACATCCCGCTCAATGTGTCGCGCTCTTACCTACAGTCTGACAGCAATGTCAAAAAGATCAGTAGCTACATCACCAAGAAGGTAGCCGACAAGCTGGAGGAGATCATGAAGAATGACCGCCCCACCTACGAGGCTAAGTGGCCCGACCTCTCCGTCTTCATACATTATGGTATCCTCACCGATGAGAAGATGGAGGAGCGTGCGCTCAAGTCGCTACTTCTACTGGAGGACGTCGCTGGAAAGTTCTACACGCCTGAGGAATATCGTGAGCTGGTCAAGAGCAATCAGACCGACAAGGACGGCAAGCTCGTCTACCTCTACGCTACCGATCCTGAAGCGCAGTACAGCTACATCCAAGCTGCCGAAGCTAAGGGGTACAACGTACTCCACATGCACGGTATGCTCGACACTCCCCTACTCAATCATCTAGAGCAGAAGTGGGAGAACACGCACTTCGTACGTGTAGACAGCGACACAGTCGACCAATTGATTCAGCGTGATGACACGACAACCGACGCTTCCGCACATGAGACTGAGATCATGCGCAGTCTCTTTGCCAAGGCGCTCCCGACGGGCGAGGTCAACTATCAGGTCTTCCTACGCAACATGGGTCAGGAGGCTCAGCCGGCAGTAATCACCCGTATGGAGTGGATGCGCCGTATGAAGGAGATGTCGCAGTATCAGCCTGGGGCTTCCTTCTACAACTCACTCCCCGACAGCTATTCGCTCGTACTCAACGCTGACCACCCGCTCATCAAGAGCTTGCTAGAGGGTGAGGGCAAGGAGCTAGAGCCACAGCTGGCGTCCCTGCGCTCTCAGCTCGCCACGCTCCAAGAGCAAGTCACAGAGCTAGACAAGGAGGCTAAGGAGCAGACCGAGCCTACCGAGGAGCAAAAGAAAGAGCTACAAGATAAGAAGGAGGCTCTCCACAAGCAGCAAGAAGAGCTACACGGCGAGATGCAAAGCTCCTTCGACCAGTATGCCGAGAAGCAGCCTATGATACGTCACATCGTTGAGTTGGCTTTACTCTCAGCTGGTGAACTACGAGGCGTTGCCCTACAAGAGTTCATCAAGCGCACCACCGAACTTCTATCGTCTAAGTAAATACTCCTAAGAATATCCGTTTTTATGAAGAGGAACACTTCCCTTTGCAAGCGTCTCCTACTCCTACTAGCCCTCTCAGCCACCTGGCTCGTGGGGGCTGTAGCGCAGGAGACACCCCGCTGGCTACGCTATGCCCAGATCTCACCAGATGGTAATCAGATAGCCTTTTGCTACCAAGGCGACATCTACATTGTCGACGCTATCGGTGGCGAGGCGCGTCTCCTGACTGGCTCCGATGGGTACGAGTCACACCCCACATGGAGTCCCGATGGCAAGCGTATCGCTTTCATGAGCAATCGTGATGGGCACCGCTCCATCTATACTATGTCAGCCCTCGGTGGAGATGTCAAGCGCATCACTCACCACTCGGGCAATAGCCATACCGTCGAGTGCTACACACCCGACGGTCGTTTTATCATTATGTCCGAGGCACTCCAGCAGCCTGCCACCAGTGCACTCAATCCTTCGGGCATCCTCTCACAGCTCTACATGATACCTGTCGATGGCGGCACGCCTATGCTCTACAACGCTCGTCCACTAGAGGCTGTCACCTTCAGCCATCGTGGCGACCGCTACGTAGCGCAGGACATCAAGGGCTTTGAGAATAAGTGGCGCAAGCACCACACCAGCTCCGTCACACGAGACATTTATATAATAGACCCCAAAAGTGGAGTCACGACCGCCTGCACACTAGAGCCTGGCGAAGACCTCTCCCCCGTCTTCGGCCCCGATGACCAGACCGTCTACTTCCTCAGCGAGCGTGGCAAGAGCAATTCGCTCAACGTCTGGAAGCAGCGCATCGGTGAGCAGACCGCTCAGCAGGTGACCAGCTTCCGCAATCACCCCGTTCGCTTCCTCAGCATCTCACGCTCTGGACGGCTCTGCTTCGCCTACGATGGCGACCTTTACACCATGACCGAGGGACGCTCCCCGCAGAAGGTACAGATCACCCTGCGCTCCGAGGGACCTAAGGACAAAGTGTACCGTCGCACAGCCAGCAGTGGTGGTAGCTCCTTCACACCAAGCAGTGACGGCAAGCAGCTAGCCTTCATCATGCGTGGTGATGTCTACGTCACCTCTGTCGAGCATGGCACTACGAAGCGCATCACCCAAAGCGCTGGCGCCGAGGAGAGTGTCACCTGGAGTCCCGACAGCAAGACGCTCGTCTACGATTCACGTCGTGACGGCAAACATATCCTCTACAAGGCGACCATCGCTTCGGACAAAGAGCTAGACTTCGCCTCCGCCACCATCATCAAGGAGGAGCCCCTCATGCCCGAGTGCAAGATGGAGCAAGCCCTCCCCCAGTACTCACCCGATGGCAAGCAGATTGCCTTCGTCGGAGATCGCAAGTGCATCTATACTTATGACATAGCAAGCAAAAAGCTCACGCAGGTCACCAGTGGCAAGGATCAACCCGAGATGCACGGCTACATCAGCTTCGAGTGGAGTCCTGACAGTCGCTGGATAGCTTTCGAATATACACCCAATAGACATGCACCCTTTGGAGATGTAGGCTTGGTACGAGCTACTGGTGGCGAGGTGATCAACCTAACCAACACGGGTTACTTCAGCAACCTCACGGGCTGGGTCATGGGTGGCAATGCTATCCTCTTCACCTCAGACCGATACGGTATGCGCAACCACGCTTCGTGGGGCTCTATGAGCGACGCTTTCCTCGTTTTCCTCAATCGCAAGGCGTACGAGAAGTTTAACATGACACCCGAGGAGCGCGACCTCTACGACCGCGCAGGACTAGACACCCTGCAGTATGGCTCCGATCCCGTCCCTGCCGAGAGTGCCAAGAAGAAAAAGGATGAGACCAAGCCGATCATCGTCGAGGTCAATGGCATCGAAGACCGCATCGTACGGCTCACGCCCAATTCGAGCGACCTCGCAGACGCTTATGTCGATGCCGATGGGAAGAACCTCTACTACCTCTCAGCCTTTGAGGGCGGTTACAACCTTTGGCAAACAGATCTGCGCAAGGGCAATACCTCTATGCTCCGCCAGCTAGACCTATCGGGCAGTGCCTATATGCGTCCCACACCCAAGGGGGATAAGATCTTCGTCGTATCCTCTGGCCGAGTACAGTGCTTTACACCTGCCTCTAAGAAGTTTGAGTCTGTCAACTACCGTGCTCGTGTGGAGCTAGACAGCTATGCCGAGCGTGAGGCGATGTACGACTTTATGGTTCGTGAGGAAGGGCTACGCTTCTACCGCACAGATATGCACGGTGTAGACTGGAAGGGTCTGACCGACCACTACCGCCAGTTCTTGCCCCACATTGCAACGAGCGAGGACTTCTCCGAGATGCTCAGCGAGATCCTGGGCGAGCTCAACGTATCGCACACTGGCTCAGGCTACAGACAGGGTTCTAGCGAGCCAGCTACAGGACGCCTAGGTCTACTCTACAACTGGTACTCCCTACCCCTTGAGGGGATCATCGTCGACGAAATCGTTACGGGCGGTCCCTTTGACACCTACCTGACCAAGCTACAGCCTGGCGACCGCATCGTGGCGATCAACGGTACACGCATCGACCACCACACCGACTGGCGTAACCTCCTCACAGGTGCTGCAGGCACGCTCACGGCTGTCACTTTCTATAGTAATAAGGAGCAAAAGGAAATCACCGAGGCTGTCCGTCCGATCTCATCTGGCCGACTCTCGGGACTACTCTACAAGCGCTGGGTCAAGGCTCGCGAAGCTGAGGTACAGCGTCTCTCAAATGGTCGCCTCGGCTATGTACACATCCCGAGCATGGGCGATGATGCGTTCCGCACCGTCTACAGCGAGGTGATGGGCAAGTACTACCAATGCGATGGTATCATCATCGACATCCGCTACAACGGTGGTGGTCGTCTGCACGAAGACCTCGAGACCTTCTTCAGCGGCAAGGCTTATCTGCAACAAGAGGTGCGTGGACAGAACTACTGCACGATGCCTAGCAAGCGCTGGACCAAGCCCTCAGTTATGCTCGTCTGCGAGGCTGACTACTCCAATGCACACGGCTCTCCATGGGTCTACCAAACCCTCGGAATGGGCAAGGTCATCGGTATGCCAGTACCAGGCACTATGACCTCGGTCAACTGGGTCACGATGCAGAACCCGCTGCTCTTTTTCGGCATCCCCGCCGTAGGTTATCGCACCCAGCAGGGAGACTTCCTCGAGAATAAGCAACTCGAGCCCGATGTGCAGGTACCGCTCGACTACAGTCGCGTCCTCGACGGTCACGACAGTCAGCTAGAAGCTGCGGTACGCGTACTACTTGAGGAGGTCAAGGCGCATCCACAGCCCACCTTTCCTAAGCGATAAAAGCCAATTAACAGGACAGTAAAGGTTCGTTGACCGTGTCCTAAAGGCTAACATACTCAGTAAGGAGCATCGCGCCTCCCCACTAAATCCCCCAAGAGAGGAGATGTCGTCATCGGCATCTCCTCTTTTTTGTTCAGCGACACCTTTCTTAGTTAAAGTATCTCCCGAAGAATTTTCTAATCGCTCACGAGGAAATAAAAATTCCTCCCTGAGGGGCGAAATAAAACTTCGGAAGAATGAAATGAAACTTCGGAAGAATGAAATCAAAGTTCGGAAGAATTTGTTCGTTCCTCGGGGGATAATCTAGAATATCCACCGAGGAATTGTTTGATTTCCTCCATTGAGCCGTAGCTGAACTTATCCTAAACTATAATCAACCCCATCCAAATTCCCCAAAAGTAGTGGCTAGGTGCTGAAAAAGTCGTACCTTTGGCAGTACCTACCTATAGGTACCCTATCGAGACCTTTCTTGATTAGCTTATATCATACCACACAACGCTATGAATCGTATAGTCAGTAAGACTTTTCTCTCCGAAAAAGTAGCCAAGCTGGTCGTTGAGGCACCACTGATTGCCAAGTCACGCCGCGCTGGACACTTTGTCATCGTACGTGTCACCGACCACAGTGAGCGCGTACCCTACACTATTGCCGATGCCGATCTAGAAGCTGGCACGATCACACTTATTGTGCAGGCTGTCGGCGAGTCCTCTCAGCGACTTGTCGCTCTAAATGCAGGGGACATGATTCACGACATCGTGGGTCCGCTAGGGCAAGCCACCCATATTGAGAACTTTGGCACCGTAGTCTGTGCTGGTGGTGGCGTCGGTATGGCACCGCTCTACCCTATCGCTAAGGCTCTCAAAGCTGCTGGCAATAAGGTCATCGTCGTGGCTGCAGCTCGTACCAAGGAGCTCATCATTCTGGAGAAAGAGTTCAGAGAGTTTGCTGACGAAGTCATCATTATGACCGACGATGGCTCCTATGGCACCAAGGGTCTCGTGACTGATGGTGTCGAATCGGTCATCAAGCGCGAGAAGGTAGACCTTTGCGTGACGATTGGTCCTGCGATTATGATGAAGTTTGTCTCACTTCTTACTAAGAAATACAACATCCCCACCACCTCCTCGCTCAATACGATTATGGTCGACGGTACTGGTATGTGCGGCGCTTGTCGTATCACCGTCGGAGGCAAAACACGCTTCGTATGTGTTGATGGACCCGAGTTTGACGCTCACCAAGTAGACTTTGATGAGCTATTGATGCGTCTTAATACCTACAGGAAGTAAAAATCACTCTGAGCTAACCCCAATATTACAATGTCAGAACAAAAGGATTTGGTCACCGCTCGTCGCAACGAACCTTGGCGCGAGGAGCTTCGCAAGTCACATACAGGCAAGGAGCGCATGTCTATACCTCGTGTCAAGATGACCGAGGTAGATCCTCATGAGCGTGCTCGTAGTCTAACGAAAGAGGTCAACTGCGGTCTCACCGAGGAGGAAGCTCGTCGGGAGGCTATTCGCTGTCTGGACTGTGCCAACCCCTCTTGTATGGAGGGTTGCCCCGTGTCAATCAATATACCCTCATTTATCAAGAATGTAGAGCGTGGAGACTATGCCTCTGCAGCGCACATCATCCGTGAGAGTAGTTCTCTACCCGCTGTGTGCGGTCGTGTATGTCCTCAGGAAAAGCAGTGCGAGAAGCACTGTATCTACACGGAGAAAATGAAGCGTGATGCCGTTGCTATCGGATATCTAGAGCGCTTCGTAGCAGACTATGAACGAGAGAATGGGCTATATGAGCTACCCGAGATGGCGCCAGCCAATGGAAAGAAGATTGCCGTCATCGGTAGTGGTCCTGCAGGGCTCTCCTTCGCTGGCGATATGGCTCGCTGGGGTTACGATGTGACTGTCTTTGAGGCTCTGCACGAGGTCGGTGGCGTACTTAAGTATGGTATCCCCGAGTTTCGTCTCCCCCTACGAGTGGTCAATGCCGAGCTCAAGATTTTGGAGCAACTAGGCGTACACTTTGAGACCAATGTTGTCGTGGGTCGTACACTCTCTTACGAGCAGCTACAGGAGATGGGCTTCGTAGGCATCTTCGTAGGTAGTGGAGCTGGCTTGCCCAACTTTATGAATATCCCTGGCGAAAACCTCGCTGGCGTTATGAGCTCCAACGAGTACCTCACCCGTGTCAACCTAATGGGCGCTGGTACCGAGGGCGCTGAGACACCTATATATAAGGGAGACGTGGTCGCAGTCATCGGTGGTGGTAACACCGCCATGGACTCAGTCCGTACGGCACTCCGCCTTGGTGCTAAGCGTGCTATGATCGTCTACCGTCGTAGCGAGGAGGAGATGCCAGCACGTCGTGAGGAGATCCTACACGCCAAGGCTGAGGGCGTTGAGTTCCTCACGCTACACAACCCCATTGAGTACGAAGGCAACGAGAAGGGCAAGGTGTGCCGTATGAAGCTACAACGTATGGAGCTTGGCGAGCCTACACCTGATGGACGTCGCAAGCCTGTCCCTATTCCTGGCGCTATTGATGAGGTAGACGTAGACGTGGTGGTCGTGAGCATCGGTGTTTCGCCGAATCCACTCATTCCACGCTCTTTCCAAGGGCTGGAAGTTTCGCCCAAGGGAACCGTCATCGTCAACGAGCATAACCAAAGCTCCCTCCAGGAGGTCTACGCTGGTGGCGACATCGTCCGTGGTGGAGCGACAGTCATCCTCGCTATGGGTGACGGGCGCAAGGCTGCTGCCAATATGCACGCAGCTCTGAGCCAGCAGTAACTCAGCATAGCCAGTCATCCTACCTATGCTGGCGCGCATCATCTTACCCCTAGCCCTCGAGGAGGAGTACACCTATCGTGTACCCGAGGCGCTGTGTGAACAGGCGAGGGTAGGTATGCGTGCACTGGTACAGTTTGGCAGTAAGCGCTACTACTACGCTATCATATCTCAGCTGATTGAGGAGTCGGAGAGACCTCTCGGTCAGCTGAAGTCTATTATAGCTCTACCCGACAGAGAGGCGATAGTGACTCAAAGTGAGATCGACCTCTGGCGCTGGGGCGCGACCTATTATATCTGTTCGCTGGGCGCTTGGCTCACGGCTGCTATACCGAGTAGCTACCTACCTTCTAGCGAGACGCAGGTAGCGTGGAGAGAGCCTGACGAAATGCCCGAAGGCGATCATGCGACCGACTACAAAGCGACCGAGCTATCGGAAGAGATACGTCGTGAGCTCCTCTCTATACGAGGGCATCAAGCGAAGGTAAGCAAGCTGGCGAAGCTCCTCGGCGATCGTATCTACCCCGAGATAGACCGGCTTCTTCACGCTGGTGTACTCATAGGCAGCGAGTCCATCCCACGCTACAGCCGATCCATACAGGTCGGCTCGCCAGCTGTGCAGTTTGCTGAGGAGCTATGCTCCGAGGAGGCACTCTCCGAGCTTGTTGAGAGCCTCTCCCGAGCCAAGGCGCAGAGGGCTATGGTAGAGCAAATGATCGACCTCCTCTACCAGCATGAGCTACCTCTCGACACGCCCCTACTTCGAGAGACACTCGTTGGTCGTGACACCAATAGGCAGGCGACCCTCCGCACACTCATCAAGCGGGGCGTCCTGCGAGATACTGCGACACTCTTTGATCCACTCGTACGTCCCACAGTACAGCGCATAGCCTCTACAAACGAGTCCAGCCGACAGAGCCAACTCTTCGACAGTCTCATTGGCGAAACCTCCCACCCCGTACTCTACCAAGCGACCAGCAATGAAGAGCAAATAGAGCTAGTCGTCTCAATGGTTGAGCAGATGCTACAGCGAAGCCCCTCGGCACAGGTAGCTATCTACGTACCACAGCTCTTCCTCTTTGACCAAAGCCTCCTCTACGGAGCCTTACAGCAATTAGCCAGAAGTGACGAGGCGACACCCTTTGATCTAGTCCTCTACAGTTCCTCCACGACAGACGCCGAGCGGATGGCACTCCGTGCTAGACTCCTCGGGCTGACGCACCGAGAGCGTGGTCTCATCGTCCTCACCTCTCGTATGGGCTGCCTTCTCCCGCTCTCACGCTGTGACCTTGTCATCGTGACCGACGAGGAGAGCAGTCGCTACAAGCAGTCCGAGCCAGCGCCTCGCTATCATGCTCGTGACCTGACAGTCGTTGCTTGTAAAAGGAGCCAGACACCGCTCCTACTGACTACCGTTGCGCCTTCTGCCGAAGCTCTGTACAACGTAGAGCGAGGATACTACCACTCGCTCAATCAGCTAAGCGCATCGGCCACTCCAAAGGCACCACGCCCCTTCGAACTCATTGACCTATCCCTACAGCGTAAGCAGGGCAAGCTACCGTGGGGACAGATGCTCTCCATCGAGCTACGCAAAGCTCTCCTCGACCAGTGCCAAGCAGGACACAAAAGCATCCTCCTCCTCAATCGTCGTGGCTATGCCCCGCACCTCGTCTGCAGACATTGCCAGAAGACCCTCCAGTGTCCCAATTGTGATGTCGGGTTGGTTTACCACAAGTCCACGCAGAGCGTCAGCTGTAGCTATTGCAACTTCACCGCGCCCGCTCCTCGTGCCTGTCCTCATTGCCATCAGAGTGATATGCCAGCTCTAGGCAAGAGCGAAGCTCCGACAGATAGCAACCTTGGTGCCTTCAGCATACAGGGCTACGGCGTGGAGCGTATCGCCGAGGAGCTCACGCTCTTCACTCCGCCTGAGGTCCCCATTCTAGAGCTCAGCGCCTCTCAATACTATAATAAGGAGTCGCAGCAACGGATGCGTCTGCTGATACGTAGCGATGAGCCAGCCATTCTGGTCGGCACCTCAAGCCTTATCTATCTAGATGCCATTAGCAACGTGGGACTCATTGGCTTGGCAAATTTAGATCAATTGATTGTGGGCGACGACTTTAGAGCCAACGAACGAGCCTATGCTGCGCTCAGCCGATTCGGGAGCAACTACCCCACGGCACAGCTCTACATACAGAGCTATCAGACCGACAGCCCGCTACTTGACAGCTTGCAGGGCGGAGCCACAGCAGAGCCTTATGGCGTGAGCGAGCTAGCAGAGCGGGAGTACCTCCACTTCCCCCCTTACGTACGCCTCATCTACGCTTACGTACGAGGAGCCTCCCAGGGAGATGTCTGCTACACTGTAGCGGCCCTCTCACGTCTGATGCAGGCAGAACCGTTTCAGTCGCTCTGGCAAGCCTCAGCACCCATTGCGCCCTACGTCTCTTGGGTGCGTATGCGCCATATTCGCTATATTTGCACAAGAATTCGTCCCTCTAGCTCTTGGCGGGAGGTACGCACGCAACTTTCTCATATTATCTCCACGGTACAGCAGAGCGCTATCCAAGCGCGGAGGGTACAGATCTACTGCGATGTAGATCCTCTCTAGCGAAAGTCTAGTCCTGCCCCTCAGCTTAATCGTGAAGTCTTATAACCCATTAGAGTCCCCTGAATAGTATCCATGTATCACTATCGCTTTACCTTATTATTACTCATCACCCTCCTCGGGTTCCCCCCATTGATAGCACAGGCGCCCCACTCAGCAGAGATCCACAGCGAAACTGATAGCGTCACGGCACCCGCCGTCGAGCTCACCACGCTCAAGGTCCAGTACCTCCTCAACCGTGCCAATCCTGTAGCGCCACTACCCAAAGAGGTGCTCCCCACGACACTCCTAGTGCAAGCTCCCCTCTCGTCTGCTGTAAGCGTCATCTCTAGTAGCAAAAGCCCCGAGCTATCCCTAGACTTACCCACCAGCTTAGTCTGCAAAAGCTCCCCACTCGCCACAGCACTGCACGGTGAGGAGCTACAGCTCCCCATCCTACAGCAATACTACGAGCGTAGCTTGCAAAGCGTCAACCAGCTCAAGCTCTCTACCCCCGCACTGATCTCTCGTCAGGAGGCAGACCTACTGGCACACCGCATCGATATAACCACCGTCGGAAGCTCAAAACCCATCGTTGCAGCAACCATCGACACACCCTTTGCTAGCGTGGATGTGGCAGACCAGCTACACGGAGTCACGCTTACCAGGAAGTATTGGTTCCCAGGACTAGAGAGCAACATACAGTTTAGCCAAACCTATATCTCGCCCAACTGGCACAAGGGTGGTAACAGCGCCCTAGCGCTCCACAGCAAGCAGCTCCTCCGTCTCAGCTACGAGCGGGACAAGGTCAACTGGCTCAACGAGCTAGAGTGGCGCGTCGGCCTTAACGCCGAGATACGTGACTCGCTCCAGGGGTACAACATCTCCGACGACCTCCTCCGTATGCGTAGCAACCTAGGCATCAAAGCCTTCAAGGGGTGGTACTACTCACTCGACGTAGAGGCACGCACACAGGCTTTCGAGCAGCGCTCAGAGGACAAGAAGGTACTTTACTCTGCCTTTGCCTCACCACTCACCCTCACCTCTGGTCTCGGTATGAAGTGGGTCGTAGACAACAAGTCCAAGACCCACTACGGTCGGCGCTTCAGACTTGATCTCAACATCGCTCCCCTCGCCTATGACTTCAAGTGGTCCGCACGCAAGGATATAGATATGACCCGACACGGCTTTAAGGAGGGCAAAAACATCTACAGTGCCATCGGCTCTATGCTACGCGCCAATATGATTTGGGACTTTACCGACACCTTCACCTGGGAGTCGCGTCTCTACTACAATACCAGCTACAAGCGCATTGAGACCGAGTTTGAGAATTCCCTCATCTTTGCCTTCAGTCGCTACTTCTCCACTCGTGTCAATGTCCTGCTTCGCTACGATGATGCGGTACCTATCACACCAGAGAAAAGGTCTCGCCTGCAAATCTACCAGATGCTCACGGTCGGCTTTGACTTAAAGATTTAAACTCCACTGGCACTATGCAATTTACCATAGATCACACCTGTCCTCATAGCGACGCACGCACGGGCGTCATCAAGACCGCTCACGGAGATATACAGACCCCCGTCTTCATGCCCGTAGGTACCGCTGGAGCCATCAAAGCGGTCACGATGGAGCAGATGGAGCAAGAGACCGACGCACGGATCATCCTCGGCAATACCTACCACCTCTACCTGCGTCCAGGCATTGAGATACTCAAAGAGTTCGGCGGGCTCCACCGCTTCGGCACTTGGAGCAAGCCTATCCTGACCGATAGTGGAGGCTACCAAGTCTTCTCGCTAGCTGCCATGCGTCGCATCACCCCTGAGGGAGTCACCTTCGCCTCGCATATTGATGGCTCCAAGCATCTCTTTACCCCCGAGCGGGTTATGGAGATAGAGCGCGCCATCGGAGCAGACATTATGATGGCCTTTGACGAGTGCTGTCCAGGCGATGCTAGCTACGCCTATGCCAAGCAGTCGCTAGATACCACCGAGCAGTGGCTCGACCGTTGCATCAAGCACCTTGAGCAAACCCCACCACTCTATGGCTACGAGCAGGCACTCTTTCCGATCGTACAAGGATGCGTCTACCCCGACCTCAGACGGCGAGCTGCCGAGCATATCGCTTCGCTAGGCGCTCCAGGCAATGCCCTCGGCGGACTAGCTGTCGGCGAACCTACCGACAAGATGTACGAGATGATTGAGCTGACCAATAGCATCCTGCCCAAGGATAAGCCTCGCTACCTGATGGGTGTCGGCACCCCAGCCAACATACTAGAGGGCATCGCACGAGGTGTCGACATGTTTGACTGTATCATGCCAACACGCAATGCTCGCAATGGTCAACTCTTCACCTGGCAAGGTACCATCAACATACGCAATGCCAAGTGGCGTACCTGTCACGAGCCGATAGATCCCGAGGGTACAGCATCGACCGACCACCGCTACACCCGCGCCTACCTCTACCACCTCTTTAAGGCGCAGGAGATTACGGGGCTCACACTGGCCAGCATCCACAACATAGCCTTCTACCTCGACCTGGTCAATCAAGCGCACGACCACATCATCGCAGGCGACTATACCGACTGGATGCGCAGCGTCCTACCCGCCCTCGCCCGCCGATTGTAGCCTCCGCCTCTTCATACGGCATCAGAGACACGAGCCGTGCTTCCCCCACTCAGCAGGGAGGCACGGCTCGGTGCGTGTAGCCCTTTGTAGTAATGCACAGCTAGTGTCTAGCGGGGATGCTCTGTGGTATCCGCCACTAGCCAGTATACACGATTTAGCTAACTACCAGTACATCAGCTTGAAACTTTAGTTTCACCCTATTGAAACCAATATCTTAGGCGTATCAGTGGGGATGGCGATGAAGAGCGTCTTGAGATTTACCGTCTACAAGCCGAGCACGTCCCTGGTGTTGTAACGCAGGGCTGACGCATTATAGCGGACGAGACCCTCTACGTCTCTACGACAGAAATCGGGAGGTGGAGGAAATCGGGAAATCCCTCCGTAGATATTCTAGATTATCCAGCGAGGAAACGAAAAATTCTTCGGAACTTTGATTTCACTCTTCCGAAGTTTCATTTCATTCTTCCGAACTTTTATTCCCTGGTTCCGTGGAGAATTTTCGTTTGCTCCCTGGAGATTCTAGATTTCCTCAGTAGAGATTGGACTTAACGAAGATGTATGGGTATCAATAGCGCTATGAAGCCAAGCTCAAGGCACATATCCCAGAGTTGTCATCCAAGCATAGTTTGTGGAGCACTAAGATATAATGCGTCAGCCCTGGTGTTGTAACGGCTTTGTAATCGTTATGTGCGCCATTAGTCGTACATTTGCAGTAAATCTTATGCAATCTATGCCTGAAGAGAGCTTTCATCCACAGCAGGTCGATATAGCAGCTATCCTCAATCGACGACGCAAGAAGCCTTTGCCCGCCTTTGTGACTAATGGTGTGGCACGTCTGATCCATCAGCGTGAGATCAATGATGTGCTACGGCGCTACGGACATCTCGAGGGGGTTGATTTTATGGATGCCCTGATCCAGGAGTTTCGCATTGACCTGACGCTCGTCGGGGCGGAGCATCTGCCCGCAGACCCTCGCGCCCTCTTTATCAGCAATCACCCACTGGGGGGGCTGGACGGGATATGCCTGACTCACCTCATAGCTGGTCACTATCACTCTGATATCCGCTACATCGTCAACGATCTCCTGCTGAATCTCAAGCCTCTCGCCAATATCTTCGTACCGGTCAATAAGTACGGCGCTCAGGCGCGCTCCTCGATACAGAGGATGCACGAGGCGCTGGAGAGCGATCTGCCTGTGATCACCTTCCCCGCAGGGCTCTGCTCCCGCCTCATCAAGGGTCAGATACAGGACCCGCTCTGGCGACCAAGCTTTATCAAGCAGGCTAGACAGTTTCGCCGTCCCATCGTGCCGCTCTTCTTCCACGGGCGCAACTCGATGAAGTTTTACCGTATCGAGCAACTGAGGAAAGCGCTCGGCATACGCTTTAACATTGGCACGGCATTGCTACCACACGAAATGTTTGCTGCACAGGGGAGCTCCTTCACCGTAGTGGTCGGTGAGCCTATCCCCTACGAGACGCTCGAGGGGGTGAAGCCGAGCGACTTACCTCAGCAGGTTGAGCTCATACGGCAGCAAGTATACCAACTGAAAGACCAACTATCCAAATGAGTGCTACAGAGCAACCCATCATAGCGCCGATAGATCGGCAATTGATCCGACAGGAGCTGACACCTGAGCTCTTCGTCCGCAAGACCAATAAGAGTAATAATGAGATCTACGCCTTCCGAGCTGCTCAAGCCCCCCAGACAATGCGTGAGGTGGGGCGTCTGCGCGAGGAGAGCTTTCGTGCTGGCGGTGGCGGCACGGGCCTTGAGTGCGATATAGATAAATATGATCTGATGGACGATGGTTACGTACAGCTTATCGTCTGGAGCCCCGAGCTGGAGAAGATCATGGGCGGCTACCGATACATACTCGGTGAGGCGGTGCTACGGCATCAGGAGCAGACGGATGCGCTGGCGACATCGCATATGTTTGGTTTCAGCGAGGAGTTCGTACGCGACTACCTCCCCTACACGATCGAGCTGGGTCGCTCATTCGTGAGCCAGGAGTTTCAGACGACACGGGCGGGGCTCATGTCTTCCATCTACACGCTCGACAACCTATGGGACGGGCTGGGTGCCTTGACGGTGATCTATCCTGAGATCAAGTACTTCTTTGGCAAGGTGACCATGTACAAGACCTACAATAAGTACTGCCGCAACCTGATCCTCAAGTTTATGGAGATCTACTTCGGCGACAAGGATCAGCTGGTCTTTCCGATGAATCCAGTCGAGGTGGACATTGACCCAGCGGAGATAGATCGTCTCTTTGTCAAGAATGACCTCAAGAGCGACTACCGCACGCTCAAGGCGGAGGTACGCAAGCACAATATCAACATCCCCCCGCTCTTCAACGCTTACATGTCGCTCACACCGAAGATCCGCATCTTCGGCACAGCGATCAACGATGAGTTCGGCGATGTCGAGGAGACAGGCTTGCTGACGCCTATTGCGGACATCATCCCGGAGAAGAAGGAGCGTCACATAGACACCTACCAGCAAGCCAAATAAGTAGTAAAGGCTCCCCTACTCATGGCTCTTGCTAATGAGCTCGGCGCTGCTGGCGAAAGGGCAGCTCAGCGCTACCTCCTCTCTCGGCACATACGCCTCCTTGAGGTCAACTGGCGTGACCCGCTCTGCGAGATTGACATCATAGCGTCTGACGGTCGGCACCTACTGATCGTCGAGGTCAAGAGCCGTATGGAGTACACCGCCACGAGTCCGCTAGATGCGGTCGACCAGGCGAAAGCACAGCAGATGATGCTCGGTGGTATGCGCTATGCACAGCGAATGCGCATCGACCTACCGATACGCTACGATGTCATCGAGGCGCTCTACTGCCCAGCGAGTGACCTCTTTGAGATTAAGTACCACAAGGGATACTTCTCGGCAGAGGAGATTGCCCTCCAAGAGACACTTCCCCACGGCTCCATCCAGCCCTAACGGCGGGATACTCCTGAGAGTTGCGGGACCTAGACAATAAAAGAGAAGAGTCCTACGTATCACATGGACACGTAGGACTCTTCTCTTTATTTGTTGCTCCTAGACGACTAGAGCTAAAGCTTAGCGTCTAGAGCTTAGCGAATCGGTTCGCGGGGGATTACATCATTCCGCCCATGCCACCGGCACCTGCCATAGCTGCAGGATCGGGCTTGTCCTCCTTGATGTCGGCGATGACGCACTCAGTCGTGAGGAACATGCCAGCGATAGAAGCAGCATTCTCTAGAGCCACACGCGTTACCTTGGCGGGGTCGATGACACCGTGCTTCATCAGATCCTCAAAGCTGTCGGTACGAGCGTTGTATCCGAAGGCACCCTTGCCGTCACGAACACGCTGTACGACTACAGCACCCTCCTTAGCAGCATTAGCTACGATCTGACGGAGAGGCTCCTCGATAGCACGCTTGACAATCTCGATACCCGTGCGCTCGTCGTCGGTGTCGCCCTTGAGCTTCTCAACAGAAGAGATAGCGCGGATGTAAGCGGTACCACCACCAGGTACGGTACCCTCCTCGATCGCAGCACGTGTAGCGCTGAGCGCATCCTCGACACGATCCTTCTTCTCCTTCATCTCGACCTCGCTACCAGCACCTACGTAGAGGACGGCAACACCGCCAGAGAGCTTAGCAAGACGCTCCTGGAGCTTCTCACGATCATAGTCGCTCTTCGTATTCTCAATCTGATGACGGATCTGGTTAGCGCGATCTGCGATAGCCTCCTTGTCACCGTCGCCATTGACGATAGTGGTCTTGTTCTTGACGACCGTGACCGTCTCAGCGCTACCGAGCATGTCGATCGTGGCATTCTCCAGCGTCAGACCTGTGTCCTCGCTAATGACAGTACCACCCGTCAGGATAGCCATGTCACGTAGTATCTCCTTGCGGCGATCGCCGAAGCCTGGAGCCTTGACACCACAGATCTTAAGACCAGCGCGTAGTCTGTTGAGGACAAGCGTGGTCAATGCCTCGCTCTCGATATCCTCAGCAATGATCAGCAGAGAGCGACCCTGCTGGAGCACCTTCTCTAGTAGTGGTAGAAGGTCCTTGATGGTAGAGAGCTTCTTCTCGTAGAAGAGGATGTAAGGCTTCTCCATACGGCACTCCATCTTCTCCGTATCTGTGACGAAGTAGGGAGAGATATAGCCGTTGTCAAACTGCATACCCTCGACAATGTCTACCGTCGTATCGATACCCTTGGCCTCCTCAACGGTGATGACACCCTCCTTCTTGACCTTCTCCATAGCCTGAGCGATCAGTTGGCCGATCTCCTCATCGCCATTAGCCGAGATGGTAGCCACATGAGCGATCTGCTCTAGGTCATCACCCACCTCCTTAGCTTGCTTGCGGATACTCTCGACGACAGCCTTGACAGCCTTGTCGATACCACGCTTTACCTCCATAGGATTAGCGCCAGAGGTAATGTTCTTCAGACCAACATTGATGATGCTCTGAGCTAGTACCGTAGCGGTAGTCGTGCCGTCACCAGCATCCTCATTGGTCTTAGATGCCACCTCACGTACGAGCTGGGCACCCATATTCTCAAATTCGTTCTCTAGCTCGATCTCCTTAGCGACCGTCACACCATCCTTGGTAATGTGCGGAGCGCCATAGCTACGAGAGAGGATCACGTTGCGACCCTTCGGGCCAAGTGTCACCTTTACAGCGTCTGATAGCTGGTCTACGCCACGCTTGAGGAGGTCACGAGCCTCTATGTCAAACTTAATTTCCTTTGCCATAATTGTATCTGTCTATTTACTTGATTCTTGATTAGGATAAGACTGCGTGGACTAGAGCGTAGCGAGCACATCGCTCTGCTTCATGATCATAAGCTTCTCGCCCTCGATCTCTATCTCCGTGCCAGCGTACTTGCCGTATAGCACCTTGTCCCCGACCTTGAGGACCATCTCCTCATCCTTCGTACCCTTGCCCACAGCGAGTACCTCGCCCTTGAGGGGCTTCTCCTTTGCTGAGTCTGGGATGATGATACCACCTTGTGTCTTCTCCTCTGCAGTAGCGGGCTTGATCAGCACGCGGTCTGCCAATGGTTTGATTGTCATAGTTTATCTTGGTTATATATTAAAGTCTCACTTACCGCGCCCCTCCATACGGGAGGCACGCATTAAGACCAAAGCAAATAACGTGCCAAAAAGGGAGAAGGCGCCTCTTGACAAAAGCATCGTGACAGAATAGCACAGATAGAAGTGGCGGGTAACCCGCTGTAGGGACGCTCGATCTGAGCGTCCGTCCTCGTTAAAACAACGGTGCGGTAACCTTTGACACAACGGACGCACAGATCGAGCGTCCCTACAG
>NZ_CAMYEZ010000017.1 GCF_947254915.1 uncultured Porphyromonas sp.
GGCTTACGCCAGCTGAGTTACAGTCAGCCCCATTTGGCCACTCTGGTAACTGCCCTTTTGAGTCCTTTGCTTGCATTGCTACTCCCCTTTGAAAACCCTCAGATGGGTAGATGGCATCACAAACTGGGTGCAAATATACGAACTATTTTGGAAATACCAAAACTTTTGGGCGAATTATCTTCTCCGAAGTGACTCCTCCGTGTGGGGTATCGGTAACTGAAGAGAGACGTAGATAGTGGATGGCGTGATCCCACCATACACAGACTAGCCACTAACCACCGAAAACTAGTCGTGGTCCACTATCTACTTACTCACCTTTCTACTATTTGTTTTCTTTGGCTCGGTCTATCTGACGCTTGAGTGCATCGATAGCCTCATCAATAGCCTCCTCAAAGGTAGTCGCACCCTTCTCTGCGTAGTGGTCATACCCTGGGACAAAGAGACGAATAGCGGCTATCTTGCCATGCGTAGCATCAGACTTGTCTAGCCGTAGGGTTATCTCAGCCTTGCTAATGGTGTCGTCAAAGCGTGCAAGACGATCTATCTTCTTCTTAGCGAACTCTTGGAGAGCGTCGCTGGCATCAAACTGTAGAGACTGGATGTGAACGTTAATCATAGATGATACTTGACTTTGTGCTCTAGGGTGAGCGTGATACAATTGTTTGAGTTGCTCGAAGGATGTGTGGGTGTATCTAGTGGTCGTCTCTAGATTGCTATGACCTAAGAGCTCTTTGATGGAGGTGATAGGGGCCCCAGCATTGAGCATCTCAGTGGCAAAGGAGTGTCTCAGCGTGTGGGCTCCTCTGCGTGGCAATCCAGGCACTACGCTGAGTGCTTTGTGTACCACTTGATAGACGTCAGCTCCTGAGAGCGGTCTGCACCTCAAAGTAACAAAAAAATATTGAGATGTGCCAACCTTGTGGTCTCGCAAGGTGATATAATCTTGCATTTTCTCTCTAAGGTCCATACCGAAGGGCACTATTCGCTCCTTGCGCCCCTTGCCTACGACACGTAGCGACATGGCCGTGAGGTCTACTTGCTGAGTCTCCAGGCTAGCTACCTCGGCACGACGCAAGCCTGTCTGGTAGATGGTCTCTATGATTAGTCGGTCACGCACAGAGAGGAAGTTGTCTGGCTCTATGGGGATTGTCGCAAGAGCCTCTTCAATCTGCGCCTGCGTGAGGAAGGAGGGTAGCGTGTGCTCTCGCTTGGGTCCCTTCAGATAGCGTGTGGGGTTGCTGGTGACGTGGCCTCGTAGCTGGAGATACTTATAGAATGAGCGCACGGCACTCAGATTCTTATTGACCGTTGTGCTGGTTAGCTCATCGTCCATCTGCTGCATAATCCAGTTGCGTACGAGGTCTCGATCGGCATCACTGGGGCTCCACTCATCGGTAGCCAGCTCTAGTGCGCTCTCCATATAGGACTCGATGGCAGGACGATAGGTGGTGAGCGTGAGCGGAGAGGCATTGCGCTCTAGTCGCAGGTGCTCCATGAAGGCGTCCAGGGTCTGTTCCAGTTCTTGGGTCAGCATGAGTTTATGGTTGGTGACTAATCCCGAGTAGCTTACAGAGCTGTGGAGCAAATTCTCCAAGGTTAAATGGCTTGGTGCACAGCTCTTCTAGATAAGCCTTAATCCTCGGATGAGCGCTCTCCATACGAGGCGATACGTAGGCTAGGAAAAGTGCTTGTCCGATTCTTTCTTTAGGAATCTGATCGGATCGGTATGGATACCACTCGCCAAAGGTCCCAGACGTAGAAAGAAAGAGAATAACTGAAGGCGTCTCAGCATAGTAATCAATTATCTTCTTAAAGATATAATCTTCATAGGAGACTAAGTTGTAGTACTTAGCTAGGTTATCCTTGCTGTCGCCATCGATCTCCGTGGGTGGACCAATGGTATTTCGATTAAAAGTGGCAAACTCCTCAGGAACTCTAAACCAGATGTTGGTGGCACTACCCACTAGATGTATAGTGGAGACGAGAGGAAGCTGCTCTGCTTGGTGTAAATGCTTTAGCACATCCCCATCGTAGGTAGGGCGCGCTGTCGTTGTCTCTAGCCCTGTCCGTAGATTGGTGTGGTAGGAGCGATTGCAGTCTAAGACTAACTGAGGCGTTACGTCTAGACCTATACTTACTCGAGGATAATTGCTCACCCAGTAGGTGTCATAGCCAGCTTCTCGTAGGATGCCATAGATAGAGGGGTATCTATCCCAGCTTACTGTAGATTCTTTAGGGCAAAGACTAAAAGTCCAAGCCTTGGATAGTCCTGGATTGTCAGAAGCTGCATAAGTACTATCCGAGCGAAGAATGGAGCCTGTGGCTATTAACTTATCTAGGATTGGAGTATTCTCATCTATGTGAGGATCATAGCAATGCATCAATTGCGAGTAAAGTTCGTCAACCCATACGATTACTACGTTGTGTGGCTCCTTTTGCAGTACACTTGGAGAGACTGATCCCGCTTTGGGTTGTGTGATATGGTAGTTCAGACCACTCTGCGCTATCTGTCGCTGCACTAAGCCTTGCGCCACGCAGACCCGCTCTGTCGAGGTGAGTCTCTCATAGATCGGATCATTATGGTTGTAGTGGCTTATCATGTTTACAATATGAGAGATGCTCACGGTTAGGAGGATAGCACCCACAGCCCATTGCACTCCACGATGGAAGTGCTTCGACTGGGTGCTCAACTTGTGAAGCTTCCTAATAGCGTATGGGAGAGCGATTGAGAGGGCTAGAGCAAGTGTCAGTAGGGCACACTCACTAAGTAACGATAGCCAATCTAGATGCATAGATGCTAGGAAACCTTGTGCCTCCTCTGGATTAGTCGCCATCAGTGGCTCTATAACTACATCGTTGAATGGCATCTGATAGGTCTCTACTAGAAACCAATCTGTGAGGTGCATCACCAAGAGTCCCCCCAAGAGGACTCCTATCCATATCCTTCTGACCACTCGCCATGGTATCAATGCCGTGAGAAGCCAGCCTGTGAGGGCTATACCCAGCATATTACATAGCAGTCGCCAGTTTTCTAGAGATAGGTATCCGCCAGAACTGTATAGCACAGACCCTACAATGCGTCCATTAAGCCATAAGATTCCTATGATGAAGAGCGGTAACCACGATAACTGAGGTAATCGATTTACTACGCCCTGAGCGTAATTGCTTAGTCTATTCATTGTATCTGGCTAGGGTATTTAGGTTCGAATGTTATCTCCTCGCCCCACTCATGCACCTCTCGAGGGCGAGTGACGTCATACTGAGCAGACCAAAGTTCTATCTGGGGGGAGGAGTAAGGAACTTGTATCCCCATTAGGCCAAGCAGTGAGTTGGTGAAGAGATTCGTTATGAAAGGTCTATGACAGGCTCCCTTGATGAGCTTTACAATGTCTGGATTCTCTGCCATAAATTGATCTGACATATATACCATAAAAGGGATGGAGAGCGAACTCTGTGTCATGCTATGGGCAGTACTGTGAGGCTCCAGAGGATCATCGTAGCGAGTTACTGCATGGTCGGACATGTATATGACAATTGAGGAAGTGTGACTGTAGTAACGGATGATCTCGTTAACGATCCAATCATTGTACAGTACAGAGTTTATATAGTGAGCTGACTTCTCCGCTTCTTTGGATAGGAGGTGAGGCTCTATAGGGAGTATGTCTTGTGCCTTAAATACTCTAAACTGCTCGGGGTAACGATCTTTATAGTCAATATGACTACCCATTAGGTGGACTAGGGTGAATAGATTCTCTTTTCCTTTCATTGCAATTGTCTTGTAGTCTTGCAGTAGAGGGAGGATCTGCTCATCATGCTTCTTGTTTTTGGGACCTCTATCCCACAGCCAGGAGACGGTAGAGTCAAGCATATCCGTGCTAGCCAGCGTGTCTGAGGTGTTTGCTATAACCGTAATGTCTGTCATATACTCTCCAGCCACCTCTTGATTGGTTGCCCAGTAAGTGCGATAACCTGCTTGTGAGAAGGCTAGAGGGAGTGTTGATGTCTCATCCCAAGGTTGATTAGGGTTGCTCACATCTCTGATGGAGAAAACCTTGCGCAGAGATAAAAGCGTCGTAGGGGCGCAAGAGACTACATCGTCGTATAGTATGAGACTACCAGCCTGTACGAGAGAGTCTAGATGGGGTGTATCTTCGAGTGGATAGCCGTAGCAGTGCATATCCAGCCGACGTAAAGACTCGCCCATGATAACGACGACATTGTGAGGTGAGCGGACTTGATTGGTGAGCGTCACTTTTGGAAGGTTATTTCTTAGGTAAGCCAGTTTCTCCTTGGCGTGGCGTACGGTCTTTAGTCCTCCACGAGTCGTGGCTATATACCTATTAACCATATCAGCCGAGCGGTAATAATCATAAGACTCTTGTAGCCTGACATCGACATCTCGTTGAGCCCGCACTGTGACTACTATATATGTGGGTACAGCAAGTAGTAAGATGCAGGCGATCAGACGCCAGGGGCGGAGTGCTTCTCTACGATAGTGATAGAGCCATATAGCACCATAGGATGAAAGGGCTAGGAGGAGTAACCAGCCAGTCGCTTTAAGCCAGCTCATCGGGGGGATGGAGCTGAGGAGTAGACGACTATCCACTCCTTCGCCAGGGAGCTGACGGTACTGTAGTGCAACGCTGTCGTTGAAAAGCACTTGCACATCGGTAATTAGGTAGTACTCATATATGAAGAGGAGTGAGAGGAGCAAGACTACGACACCTGATAGTCCATAGCGTATCAACTTACGCTGAGGTAGAGAGACGAGCAGTACGCAACTCCCTACAAGGAGCACACTCCCACCGAGCCAATTGACCAAGATTGCTCCATCGATCATTTGATCAGATGTGTACAGGTATAGACAGAGCAAAAACAACTGCATAAGGGGAAGAAAGAGAGTAAGAAAGGTCTGCTCCCGCATACGCCTCCAGATATTGCTCAGTCGCATTTGTATTGATCGCTTCATGTGATATTTAGATGGTTGTCCCTCGGTTCTTTAGTTCTTTGCAGGCGAAGGACTGTGAAGTTGAGAACCGCAGAAGTTTATCAATGAAGGTAGTGCTACAGAAAGGGTTGTGGACGGCCACCGCCATCACGCATGAGTCGGATGTTAACGCCTGGCGCTGTGCCACGGACCCCTCTGATGCGCTCTGTGAAGGGGTCGTACTCGATCCGTATGTCGCCGATCTCGGTGATGCGGTTGGAGAGAAGGTCGTATCTGATGCTGTAGTCTCCGATCCTCCTGATACGCTCCGAGAGGAGCTCGTACTCAATCTTGCAGGCTCCAACCTGCTCTAGCCGCTCCGAGAGTAGCTGGTATCTAAACCGGTAGGGGCCGAACTGGCGCACACGCTCGGAGAGTGGCTCGTACTCTACTCGCCACCCGTAGGGGATCTGGTAGACGCCCTCACGGTAGGAGTAGACGAGCTGTCCTCTCGAGTCGTAGATGAAGAGGTCCTCTAGCTGTCCCTCTCTGAGCACAAAGAGTAGCTGCCTATTGAGTAGTATGCCGACACGCTTGCCCGAAGCCCCGGCACCGATAGTTGTCGAGGGCTCTTGGTGGGGGGCGGGGCGACTATTGAGGTACTCCCAGGTGCCATTGGGGTAGAGTATGACCTGATCCCCATCGCTGGTGATGGCGCGCACTTGTGCTGTCGCACAGACCGCCCCTAGGAGTAGCAGGAGGGGCAGTAGGATGGCTCTTATGGTAAGGTGTTGCATAGTCGTAGCGCTCTAGATGTCATACGCAAAGGTAGTAAAATCAAGTCAACGGATGGGAGAGAGGACGGTCATCTTTTCGTGTCCGAGATAGCTCCCTCGGTGAGAATTTGGGAATCTCCAGGGAGGAAACGAAAATTCTTCACGGAACTGGGAAATAAAAGTTCGGAAGAATGAAATGAAACTTCGGAAGAAGGATTTCAAAGTTCCGAAGAATTTCTCCGTCCCTCACTGGAAAATCAAAGATCCCCACGGAGGAATCCTTTGATTTCCTCGGAGGTTACTATGAACGACCTCTTCGCCGAGGAGTAATTCTTGCGAAGAAAGGATTATTTTAGTACGAAAATATTCGTATATCGAAATAGTTTCGTACATTTGCGTCGTTATTCATATCAAACTACTGTACAATCATATGAACACCTCTACGCAATCATCAAGTTTGCAGCCTAAGCTTGCCTGGAAGCAGTCTCTGCTCTCCTTCCTTCTTGTCTTATGCTTGATGCCTCTAGGACACGCATTTATGATCCTTATGGAGCTCCTGATAGCGCCTGCCGTACTGCCTTATAGCGCTTTCGGGCTGGGGCTACTAGGACTAGCAATCGCTGTGTGTGGCGTCTTTGCTAAGAAAGATACTCCTCAGACGCTCTGCGGACTCATCGGGGGGCTGCTCCTGTGGACTGGCTGGGTCGAGTTCCTCTTTATGTACTACGCTCAGCGCTTTGGCGCACACCCAGAGATCCTCAATGGGGTCATAACCACTACAACGACCTATGTGCAGGGGATTGCGACAAATCCTGTCTTGTCTATCGACGGCGTACCTGTACAGCACATGCATGATATCAAGGATATCGTCGTGACCAGACCTGAGTACCTACTGATGCCGGCGTCGTTTGGCTTCTGGGTGTCGATCATGCTACTCTATATATTTAATGTACGTACGGGGTGCAACTTTATGCTCTGGTGTCAGCGGGTGCTCCTTGGCAAGAAGCGTGACATCGTGGTGCGCTCGGGCATGACACGTCACCCTGCTATGGTGACCTTTATGGAGACGATGATGCTCCTGTGGACCTGCTACTTGCTGCTGATGTTTTGCTATGATCCGCGCTTCCTCGGGCAGAGCCATCCAGTGACTATCGCCGTGGGGGTGGGGTGCTTCATCAGCTTCTTCTTCATCTTTCGCAAGCAACTCGCTCGCAAGCAGTGGGGCGCTAACATACGTATGGCGATCCCTGCGGTCATCGTCCTCTGGACGCCTGTCGAGATACTGGGGCGCAACAACCTCTTTAACGAGATCTGGATCGCTCCGCTAGACCATGTGGGCGAGATGATCGCCATCCTCGTCACCTTCCTCCTGATAGGTGGCTATCTCGCATGGCATCGCAAGAGACAAGCCAAGAAGGGAGCTTAGCTACAGCAATTCATTTGCCCCTAGGATAGACTTCCTTCTGGTGAGTCCCCATATCAAGCTACATCTGAGACCACTGCATGGATTACTTATCAAGGTCTCTACTCGGTTTGATTGGTGATCGAGTGTAGCTCTGGAGGGACTCCCAGAGGCGAAGCTGTCGGCTAATTCTTTGAACTTTGCGAAATGCTCTGCGTAGGTGTCAGAAAGTTAGTTGTGTAAGTGTAATTGCTTTGTGAGCTTTGCAAATTCATATGCTTTTGTGGCGAAATATATGCTAGTGGTGCCGTAGTCGCTCGTTGGTAAGAATTATTTCACTACATTTGCCACCGCAATAGTACTCTGCGGGATATAGCTACAGACTCTGCGCAGTACGACTTAACGGGCAATAATGGGAATATGAAACTGCAACAATCTCCTCAGCGATATGATTACATCATCATAGGTGGTGGCCTAGCGGGGCTCTACTGTGCTTACTTTCTAGCGCAGCATGGCTCGGTAGCCCTCATCGCTCGACGCACCATCGAGGAGAGCAACTCCTACTATGCACAGGGGGGGATGGCTGCTGTCACCGACCAGCAGGACTCGCCGACGGATCACTACGAGGACACGATCGTAGCGGGGCGTGGGCTCTGCATCCCCGAGGCGGTCAAGGTGCTGACGGACGAAGCTCCCGATCGGATCAATGAGTTGATCCAGATGGGTATGACCTTCGACAGCGAGGATGGTCATCTAGCCCTCGGTCTAGAGGGGGGGCATCACCATCGTCGCATACTCCACGCTGGTGGCGATGCTACGGGACGGATGGTGACTACCTTTATGATTGAGCAGGTCAGGAAGGCGCAGCACATCACGATCTTCGACCATCACAGTGCCGTGCAGGTACTACGCTCGGCTGATGGGTCGCACTGTCAGGGACTAGTGACCTATGATGAGCGCGCACATCACTACGACACGATCCTCGCATCGGCTGTCGTACTAGCCACAGGCGGGGCGGCGGCGCTTTACTATCCCACGACCAACCCTCCTACGGCTCTGGGCGATGGCTTGTGGTTGGCCAGCGAAGTGGGTGCCGAGCTGATGGACTTGGAGTTTATCCAGTTTCACCCCACAGCTCTCTATCTGCCAGGGTACGCTTCTTTTCTCATTAGTGAGGCGGTACGTGGCGAGGGCGCTTACCTTGTGGACAAGCACGGTGAACGCTTTATGCCGGCGCTACATCCCCTTGCGGAGCTGGCTCCGAGAGATGTGGTGGCGCGTAGCATCTTCCTCAAGATGCAGGAGGAGGGTAGTGACCACGTACGGCTGAGGCTGAGACACATTGACCCGAAGCGACTGCTACAGCGCTTCCCCACCATCACGGAGCACTGTCGCCAGCTGGGACTAGACATAACGGACGAGATACCGGTGGCTCCCGCAGCGCACTACACGGTGGGGGGTATCGGCGTGGATCTTAACGGATGCACTCGTCTACCTGGACTATATGCTGTCGGAGAGGTCTCCTCGACGGGAGTCATGGGCGCCAATCGCTTGGCTTCCAATTCGCTCATTGAGTGTATCGTCTTCGGCAAGCGGATCGCTAACTATGCGATCGCACACCAGACCACGCCTACTGAGACTGCAGCGCTTGCGACCCCGACGAACCTCCCCGACCTGTCGTGGAACCTAGACAAAGAGCAGCTCTATGCGCTAGAGCAGCAGGCAAAGATCAATCGACAGATAGGCGACATCTTGATGAGCAAGGTGGGGATCATCCGCTCTAAGGCGGGTCTGACCGAAGCACTACAAGCGCTACAGCATCTCTCCGATATGCTGGCAGAGGATGCGCAGCATAGTATCCACGCCTACATGACCCGCAGACGTGTAGAGGTGGCGCACATGATGGCTCACGCTGCACTACTGCGTGAGGAGAGCCGTGGAGGTCACTACCGAAGCGACTACACAGAGACATTGCCTGAGAGTGAAGCTTATCGAACGAGGCTCCTCAATGGGCAGATAACACATCAACCAATCAATTAGCACACAAGAGGTATGACTGATATATACAACAGCGAGGAGTTTGCCACCCTCATAGAGCTAGCTTATCGTGAAGATGCTCCCACGGGAGACCTATCGACACGTTACCTACTGAGCGAGAGCGACCGAGCCATCGCCACCCTGATAGCCAAGGACGATGGTATCATCTCTGGTCTGGATGTCGCTTATATGGTCCTCTGTCGGTGCACTCCAGAGGAGGAGATGACCTTTACATCAGAGTATGAGGATGGCGACGAGGTACGCAAGGGCGATATATTGGCCACCATTGAGGCTCCTTATGCGGATCTGCTACGGGCTGAGCGTATCATGCTCAACTTCCTCCAGCGTATGAGTGGTATCGCCACCTATACGTACCAATGTGTGCAATGCGTGGCAGGGACCAAGACGCGTATCCTAGACACACGTAAGACTGTCCCTGGACATCGACTCACGGACAAGATGGCGGTACGCCACGGTGGTGGTACGAATCACCGTGCTTCGCTCTCTGATATGGTGATGCTCAAGGACAATCACATCGCCATGGCGGGTGGTATCTTGCCTGCCGTGGAGGAGGTGCGTCCTCATCTACCTATCTCTATACGTATTGAGGTGGAGACCTCTACACTGGAGGAGGTGCAGGAGGCTATAGACGCGGGTGCTGACATCATCATGTTGGACAATATGGACCTGGAGACGATGCGTCGTGCCGTCGAACTCATCGATGGTCAAGCTGAAGTGGAGGCTTCGGGCAATATGACGGCCGAGCGCCTAGCTGCCGTTGCTGCTATCGGCGTGGACTACATTAGTATAGGAGCATTGACTCACTCGGTTCGTGCTTTCGACATTAGTATGAAGATCAAGCCGATTCAGTAGAGAGGCTTTCGCTCCTACACACACACTACCAACTACACACTAACTGACTACTTACACATGACACAACAACAGATAGAGGCTCTCTACGCAGAGATCCGTACGCTCAAGGAGCAGAAGAATGCGGTCATCTTGGCGCACTACTACGCTCGCCCTGAGATACAGCGCATCGCAGACCACCTAGGTGACTCACTGGCGCTTTCTCAGATCGCTGGTCAGACGGACGCAGATATGATTGTCTTTTGCGGGGTAAGCTTCATGGGCGAGACGGCAAAGATTATTTCGCCCAATAAGAAGGTGCTCTGTCCTGTACCACACGCTGGCTGTACCCTCGCTGAGGGAGCTACCGCTGAGGGGATCAACACTTGGCGCGTCAAGCACCCCGACGGCATTGTGGTTAGCTATGTCAATACGACAGCGGCCGTCAAGGCGGTCACCGACTACTGTGTGACGAGTGCTAATGCGCTGAAGATCGTACGTGCTCTACCCACGGGCCAGCCAATCCTCTTTGGTCCTGACAAGAACCTCGGACAGTACATTATGAATGTGACGGGACGGGAGATGGATCTATGGCAGGGCGCTTGCTACGTGCACGCTGAGATCACCTCCGAGCTGGTTCATACGATGCTGGATCGCTATCCCGAGGCGGAGATCCTGATACACCCTGAGTCGGTAGCGGCTAGCGACCAGTCTATCGTCGACAATCCTCGTTGCATCATCGGTTCTACCACTACGATCATCAAGCAGCCCAGTGTGTCTCACCTCAAGCAGTATGTCATAGCTACCGAGCCTGAGATCCTAGCCGAGATGACCCGACGCTATCCTGACACGGAGCTGATCCCGATCCTCCCCGATCAGACTTGCGAATATATGAAGATGATCACCCTCGAGGGACTCCGCGACGCACTCCTCTACGAGCAGTACGAGGTGCATGTCGACGAAGAGCTCCGTCAGAAGGCGTGGCGCTCCATCGAGCGGATGCTCCAGTTCTAAAAGACCGTACTGGGGTACAGCTATCTCAAAAACAAGAGAAACGGATTAGTCGTCTTTCTCGAGAAGGCGGTTAATCCGTTTCTTATTTACTCCCAAAGGTTGTTCCGAGCGAAACGACTAAACTCCAGCTAGATAGCCAGCGCGATCGGAACATTTGTGGTGTGTTGAGCTCGAAGTCGCTACGCTCACACGCGGTACAAGACTAGCGGAGTGTAGCGAAACAATGTTGCCACTTGTTCCTTTCGAAAGAGTTTTGTAATTTCGCCTTTAGAGCAGGGAACGAAAGGATGCATACTTCCGTTTCATCTTGACTGAGGGCACTGAGGCTGTGTGTCGCTCTTCAAGATCCGATTACCTATGACTAGCTGTACTCGAAAGAATGGCGTAGACCCCACTTCGTTATCAAAGGGGTGCTGACTTAAGACCAAACGTAAGCCACTCTCATATCATAAACCTCAATCTGTATTGGAATGGAAACAAGTAAATGGACCAAGTCTGGACTACTCATTCTAGTCCTCCTCTGTAGCATCTCGCTAATTCATGCCCAAAACAAACCTAGCCTAGACTACACCGTACGAGGTGGTGCTGGCATTGTCACCCCGACCAATAATCTCCTATCGCCTATAGTCGCTAATGCCTCTATGGAGGTGAGCGGTTGGCTGAACAACCACTGGAAGGTGGGCGGAGAACTCTCATATACTCAGATGGAGCTCAAGAGTACACAGCCCCTGATCCCTCATAAGGAACGCCTGCTCAACCAACTATTCATAGGTCCCTCTATTGCCCTTAGTAGTCTGCGCGACAGTCGCTCAGGCTGGAGCGCTCAGGGCTCTCTCTCCATCGGCTATACCCTGCTCTTTAGGGACAAAACGAAAGATAGTGCTACGCTACTTGGCGACTACGATGCGTTCAACAATCTGCAGCACGGCTTCGGGTCAAATATCTCGGTAGACGTGCGTAAGAGCATCGGACACTATTATGTAGGTTTAGGCTATGTATACAGCTCTCGTATGATACAAGTGGGACCAAAAGATCATCACACCACGACCTTTGTCTCTATGGGTATGCCTCAGCTCGTCTTTGGCATGGCGTGGTAACCCATTCGCTCTCTAAACGACAGCTTCCGACAACAGCCAGAGACACAACCAAAAAGGGGACTCAACCGCTTACTGTAAGTGGCTGGGGAATCCCCTTTTGATTTATTGCTGGCCGATAAAAGTCAGAAAGGGGAGTCATGTATAGCTGGATGTACAGCACTAATACACGAATAGGCTATCTGGAAGCACAGGTAGTCCTAAGTCTTGTCTGAGACTGTCAGACAATGCTTGATCTCTCTTTTGAGGATAGGGCGGTTGTAACCACTTTCGAAACTCCGAAAAGTACAGCGTGCGTTTCTCTTTCATCACATAATACTTATCAAGCAAGGTGGCTACAAATTCGGCAGGTAGTCTACCTGCTTCCACCTCTCGCTTCAATAAGTCATAAGTCTGTGGCTCTATCAACCTTTGAGGATTATGTAGTAAAACGGCAGGCAGGGCTTCGAATAGGTATCCGAAAGAGTCGTTGTACTTCCCCAAATCGTTGATGTACCCATAATGCTCGATGAGCCAAATTGCCTTTGAAAAGCAGAGGCTATCAGTATGGAGCTTGAAAGCCCGACTGTTTGTCCGGTAAAGGTTGGAGTTGTCTCTAATCCCTTGATCTAAAGCTCTAATTTCAGCTAGTGTTATCGCAATACTATCCAATCGTGTGACCTCCGAGACGGGCTTGCTCTGATGATCTAAATTGGTCGAAACAGGAGCACACGCTGTCAAGAGACAAGCGATAATTGTAAATGCAAATTTAATACGCCTCATATACAGTCTGAGAGAACACACTTTCGTTAGTTGAACTATCCTATTTGCTTGCGAATCATGAGATGCTTGCTATGATGCTCCTCGCTAGGATCTGTTCGTTATGGCAGGTTAGAAGCGCATCGCACGCTCCAGACGTCGCTTGTCCTCGCGGTCTCGTATGGAGGCGCGCTTGTCGTACTGCTTCTTACCTCGAGCGAGTGCAACGACTAGCTTAGCGAGTCCGCGCTCGTTGATGAAGAGACGCACGGGGATGATCGTCTGCCCAGGGTTCTTCATCTCCTCCTCGAGCTTGCGTAGCTCCTTGCGGTTGAGTAGTAGCTTACGCTCCCGTCGCTCCACATGGTTGTTGTAGGAAGCGTAGCTGTACTCCGCTATATACATATTCTTGATCCACAGCTCCCCATGCGAGAAGTAGCAGTAGCTATCCACGAGAGCCGCTTTGCCCGCACGTATAGACTTGATCTCGCTGCCGACGAGTACGATACCTGCGGTGTACTGGTCGAGGAGCTCATAGTCATAGGTAGCGCGCTTGTTGCGTATGTTGATCGCTCGGGCGGATTGCTTGCCTTTCTTAGCCATAGGGGGTGTGGGTTAAGGGCGAATGCTTAGTCTATCTTGTCAAAGCCTGTGTAGGGTCTCAGAGCCTTGGGGATGATAATGCCCTCGGGGGTCTGATTGTTCTCCAGAAGCGCAGCTACAATGCGTGGCAGAGCGAGGGCACTACCGTTGAGCGTGTGGCAAAGGGTTATCCCCTCCTCAGGGTCACGGTAACGACACATCAAGCGGTTAGCCTGATAGCTCTCAAAGTTGGACACAGAGCTCACCTCAAGCCAACGCTCCTGCGCAGCTGAGAAGACCTCAAAGTCGTAAGTCATCGCACTCGTAAAGCTCAGGTCGCCACCACAGAGGCGAAGGATACGATAGGGGAGCTCAAGCTCCTCGACGAGGCTCTTGACATGTGCGATCATCTTGTCGAGCTGCTGCCACGAGTGGTCGGGGCGATCGATGGAGACGATCTCTACCTTGTCAAACTGATGCAAGCGGTTGAGCCCGCGCACGTCCTTGCCGTAGGAACCCGCCTCACGACGGAAGCAAGGCGTGTAGGCGGTGCAGCAGATAGGGAGCTGGTCTGCCTCAAGGATGACATCACGGAAGATGTTTGTCACAGGTACCTCGGCCGTCGGGATGAGGTAGAGGTTGTCCAGCTGTGCGTGGTACATCTGCCCCTCCTTGTCGGGGAGCTGACCAGTGCCGATGCCAGAAGCCTCATTGACCATGATAGGTGGCTCCACCTCCATAAAGCCCGCTGCGGTGGCTCTGTCGAGGAAGAAGTTGATCAGGGCACGCTGTAGTCTCGCTCCCTTGCCCTTGTAGACAGGGAAGCCTGCACCCGTGATCTTGACTCCCAGCTCGAAGTCTATGAGATCGTACTGCTTAGCCAGCTCCCAGTGTGGTAGCTTGGCTGTATCCTCTAGGTGAGGCATCTCACCACCCGTAGCTACGCATAGGTTGTCCTCGGCAGAGGTGCCGTGAGGCACGTCGGGGTGTGGCAGATTAGGCACGGATAGGAGGAGCTGTCGCATGGTCTCCTCAGCCTGTCGCATGGTCTCTTCGGCCTGCTTAGAGATCTCCTTGAGCGTTTGTACCTCAGCTTTGAGCTGCTCAGCCTCTTCGCGGGCCCCCGCTTTCATCTTCTCACCGATGGAGCGTGAGAGGAGCTTCTGCTGAGCTAGACTGTCGTCCTTCTTGTGCTGTGCGTCGCGTCTCAGCTTGTCCTGAGCGATGATAGCTGCTATGGGCTCTTCAGCGGGAAAGTGCTTGACGGCGAGCCGCTCGATGACTCCCTGAGGGTCATCCAATATTTGTTTGATGGTAAGCATTACCTATTCTTTAGTGATTACGTGTGAGGTGCTTGTTGCGTCTAGCGACAAGCTATGCTACAAAGGTACAGTTTCTTCTGCATTTGTAGGCACAACCCAGGGCTGTCGCATTATAGCGAACGAGAGCATCTACGTCTCTAAGACAGAAATCGAGAGATGAAGGAAATCAATAAATTCATCCGTAGATATTCTGGATTATCTAGCGAGGAAACGAAAAATTCTTCCGAACTTTCATCTCATTCTTCCGAACTTTCATTTCATTCTTCCGAAGTTTCATTTCCCAGCTCCGTGGAGAATTTTCGTTTTCTCGTGAGCTATTGGGAAATTCCTCGGTAGATATCGGACTTAGCGAAGATGTATGAGTATTGATAGCGCTATGAAACCAAGCTCAATCCACATATCCTAGACTTGTTGTCAAGCGTAGTTTGTGCAGTACCTAGATATAATGCGTCAGCCTTGAGGCACGACCAAGGGAAGAACCCACACAAGAGTGAGTCCTCCCCTCATCAATATCTGACGAGCTGAGCTACCTAGCTGGCGATGCCTGGACAGGCTTTACTCAGCGGGCTGCGTAGCCTCGGGCTGTGCCTCAGGAGCAGGAGCTGGGGCAGGAGTCTCAGCTGCGGGAGCTGCAGCACCAGCGCCTGGAAGTGGTAGCGTAGCCTCTGGCTGCTGTGGTAGCAGGGGCTCACTCTGCTGAGACTTCTCAATGAAGCTCTCGCCCTGATTACCCTGTACTTGGGGCTTGATGAAGAATGAGCTGGCAATGCTGAGCACGACCATAGCTCCTGCAAGCGTCCATGTTGCCTTCTCGAGGAAGTCGGTCGTCTTGCGTACCCCCATGTACTTATTGCTTTCGCCGAAGCCTGCTGCTAGACCACCGCCCTTAGAGTTCTGGACGATGACGATGAGAATCAGCAGGATAGCTGCGATGAGGATCAGGATGGTTAGAAAGATTTGCATGTCTACTATTCTATGAATGCGTATTTATGAATGAGAAGCGTTGTCGATTAGCTTCCCAAGAAAGTCCAATTGAACTGCAAAGTAACTAATTTTTTCTGGAAACTTCAAGCTTAGCCCCTCAATAATTTGCTTTGCGCGCTCGTAATGCCCCTGTTTGATGTAGATAGAGGCTAGAGTTTCGGTGAAAAGCATATCGCTCGGCTCTGATTCGTCAGAGGACGTCACGATAGGTTGTGGGGCAGGGGCTGGTGCAGGCTCGCTCTCGGCGGAGTCTGTGGGGATTAGCCCTGAGAGTGTCATATCTGAAGGCGCCGACTCGTACTCCGCTGCGGAGAAATAGTCTGGGGTGCGCTCCTCCGTGGGGAGAGCCTCCGCAGAGTCATACTCCAGATCGTTCGAGAGAGGACCCTCACGCTCAGCCACTTTGCGCAGATATTGGTCTACGAGGGCAAAGGAGTCCGACGGATCGTGCGCCAGCACTGGTGTCAAGTCCTCTAGGGGCATGTGTAGTCGTGCCAGTAGGTAGAGCTTCTCTCGGCTAGGTAGGTGGGGTGCCCAGCGTTGTAGTTCCGCCTCATAGCGCAGGTCGCCCAGGATCGACAGATTGAGCAGGTAAAGCATGACGATGCTCTGCGCATAGGGATAGGTCTCCACCAGCTCAGCCAGTGGCGAGAGCGTGTGGCGACTAAGCTCCTCAGGGTGCGCCGTCAGCCTATTCAGCTCGTCTATCGTCATCGTCTCCATCACCAGTCCTCTACCGTGGCGTTAAAGATCTGCTTGACAAGATCATCAATCAGCTCATTAGCTAGCCCCTCCTGAATGTCTGAGAAGAGGTTGTTGCTGTCAAACTCTTGCGAAGAGGTAAAGGTACGTCCTGAGAAACTCTTTTTCTCATCCACCATATTGGTGTAAGAGACGCGGACCGTGATTGTAAAGCGTGTCATCGCAGAGAGCGCATCCTCCTGCATAGCCATAGGTGTGAGCTCGTAACCTACGATGGCCCCCTCAAGAACCAAGTCCCCATTCGTCTGAACTGGTTCAAGACGTGTGTTGCGTCTGAACTGCTCCCTTAGGCGCTCCGAAAACATCTGCGACAGGGGCGGATAGACTAGAGGAGCCTGATTGGGAAAGTCCTCGATTGTTACAGTCTTGATGCGGGTGTAGTCAATGGTGGCTCCGTTGAACTTATAGCTGATTGAGCAGCTCGTCCCCATCAGTAGAAGCATCACGACACCTATTATATATAGTAGCTTACTCCTCCCCATAGCTCTGCAGTTTGCGGTACAGCGTGCGTGGAGATATGTTTAGCTCTTCGGCAGCCTCAGTCTTATTGCCTCCGTGTCGCTCCAAGGCACGCATGATGAGTATGCGCTCCGCCTCTTCAATGGTCATCGGTTTATCTGGCAGGGGAGGCTCCTCCATAGGTGTCGCCACGAGTTCGCTGTCAGGCTCGGTCACCTCTTCGGCATCGGTATGCATAGGCTCCATCTCGGTAGGTACTAGCGTCGTATGGATCGGCTCATAGTGAGGCTCCTGGCGCATCGTAGCGATGGTTTGCTTGAGCGAGGTGATGTCTCGCTTCATATCAAAAAGCACCTGATAGAGTATCTCCCGCTCATTGGCAAAGCTACGCTCCTCCGACTGGCGTCCCACAGGAACCAGCGAAGTGCTCAGCTCTTGTGTCTTGTCAGGCAGGTAGCCACGGAGGTCCTCAGCCGTCAGATGACGGTCATACTCTAAGATGCTGATGCGGTCAGTCAGGTTGCGTAGCTCACGTATGTTGCCTGGCCACGGGTAGCGCCTCAAGAGCTCCTCCGCCTCAGGCGTGATCTCTAGCATGGGGATCTGGTTCTTCTCGGCACTGAGCGAAGCAAAGAGCTTGAAGAGCAGGACTATATCCTCCTGTCGCTTACGTAGTGGGGGAACCACAATGGGGACCGTGCTGAGACGATAGTAAAGGTCTTCGCGAAAACGTCCACGAGCGATCGCTTCTTGTATATTGACGTTGGTTGCAGCGACCACCCGCACATCAGTCTTGAGTGGCTTGCTAGCACCTACAGGGATAAACTCTCCCGACTCCAGCACGCGGAGCAGACGAGCCTGCGTGGCGAGCGGTAGCTCTCCCACCTCATCCAGGAATATGGTGCCACCGTCCGCCTCCTCAAAGTAACCCTTGCGGTCAGAGATAGCGCCAGTGAAGGAGCCCTTGCGGTGACCGAAGAGCTCAGAGTCTATCGTGCCCTCGGGGATAGCGCCACAGTTGACCGCTACATAGCCCTGATGCTTGCGGAGGCTGTAGGCATGTATGATCTTGGGAAAGAACTCCTTGCCGACACCGCTCTCGCCAGTCACCAGTACAGATAGGTCTGTCGGGGCGACCTGTACGGCCGTCTCAATAGCTCGTAGGAAGCTCGGATTGCGTCCCACGATGCCAAAGCGCTGCATCACCTGTTGTAGATCCACATTCATAGGGACAAAGGTACTAAAATGAGCGATACCATCTCCCCTTTACTTATTGCTGTCCAATAAAAAAGTGACCCAGTCAAGTCTGCCAAATAGAACTCACGATACGAATTGCCACTGCGGTCGGATGTATACGAACCCCTAGTAAAAGAGTACAGTCTCTAATGACTAGATGGTGTACTATTTCCTAACTTGTTTGTGATTACGGATGATATAGTTTTGCAGTTAGCTGTGTGTTGACAGTTAGAAGCAACGGTCCCGAGATGTGCTCGGGAAGCTGGATGAGGAGCTCGCCACTGAGTGATGATTTGCCTGTGTATAGAGACTCTCCTCGTAAGTTGTAGAGAATTACTACACTATGCTCTGGCAGTCCAAATAAAATCAGCGACTCACCATCCCATCGGAACTGTATGGACGATGTCTGGGAGACGGTTTCTATAGCTGTAGTAGCTCCCTCGTATGGAATCCCTTGATGGTCATTAGCTCCTCCACAATAGTCTAGAACCTGCCATCCCTTTTGGGTTGCTTGTGTAGCGGATGTTGTGGTGCAGACATTTTCCTCGTCTTTGTTTCGTGTATTAACCGCAATGAAGCTTCCTAGAGTAGCAGTGCGCTTCGGAAGAGATGCTACTAAGTCGGTCATAGCTTTGTCTTGAAGCTTATTCCCATGGACTGCTAGCTTGTTCAGTCGGGGCATATGGCTACAGTCAAGTGTCTCCAAGCGATTGTCCTCACAGTGTAGCCAAATCAACTGGGGCAACTCTCGGTATGACAGTTGAGCTATCTGATTCTTATAGCACCATACAACCTCTAGCTGTGAATTGTTTGATAGGTCTAAGCTATGTAACAGGTTTTCACTGCACCATAGCTTCTCTAGGAGAGTGCAGGAGCGCAGGTCAAGCTCCTGCAATTTGTTTCTATAGCACTTGAGCGTCTTGAGCTGTGCCAGGGCGGATAGATCTAGCGCTGTCAGCTCATTGTTTGAGCAGGTCAGCTCCTCTAGATGTGTCATAGAGGAGAGGTTTAGCATAGATAGCCGATTGTTGGTACACTTGAGCTGTGTCAAGAGTGGCTTGACAGGGAAGGTGATTTGGGTTAGCTCGTTGGCGAAGCAGGCAAGCTTCGTCAGAGCTGGAGCTTGGGTTAGGTCTAAGGAGGTAAGACTATTCTGAGCGCAGTCAAGCTCTACGAGAGAGGAACAGTCGGTGATGGTGAGAGAGGTTGGCTCGGCTTGCGAGACTCTCAGAGACTGCACGTCACCTGATATGACGACTTCACGAGCTGAGAGCGTGTACTCGTGAGGTTCCTTGCTAGAGGGGTAGTGCTCCTTGACTCCGCTTAGTGTGATCTCACCTTGATAGGCGATGGAGAGCTGAATGGTCGCACCTGGCTCTCGCAGTGTGGTAAAGCGGATGGACTGAGCAGAGAGCCCATAGCTCCCTACGAATAGGGTAGCTATGAGACTGAGGGTGTATACGAGATGATGTCGTAGCATAAACTAGGGTACAAGAATCTTGTAAGAGTTAGAACCAATGAGCAAAATGATCGTGCGACTAGTCATACTGGAGAGCTGTATGTGATGCTCCCCATCAAGAGAAGGCTCTGCGCAATATAAGATAGAACCATTGACAGCGTATAGTGTCACGGTGTCTGACTCAGCTCCTGTGATAACAAGCGTGTGATCTGCAAGGAGTGCCACCTGAGGACGATCTCTATGGGTTATTTGAGTCGTACTTGTGAACCCCTCAAAAGGCACTCCAGCACCATTGTTGATGCCACCTTGAAAATCCTTCGGAGTCCAGCCCTTCGCTTTAGCTAGTTCTATGTCCGATACCATTGGGTGGTTTAGCTCTTTAGGTGCAGAGCTGTTGATGAGCATCAAGTTCTCATAGGTATCCTGAGGTATCTTGTGCAAGGAGGTCACTAGAGCTGTCATCTCCTCGCCTTTGATTTGGTTTTCGTAACAGTATAGCTCTTCGAGGGCTCTGTTTTTGCTTAGATCTAGTTTGCTTAGTAGATTGCCTTGACAGTGTAAGTTCTTCAGCATCTGGAGCGGAGTTAGGTCTAGCGTGGATAGTTGGTTGTTTGGGCACTTTAGCGTTATTAAGTAGGGGACAGCACCTAGCTCTAATGAGGCTAAGCTGTTATTCCCACACAGTAATTCCTCTAGATTGGGGACTCCAGCTAGGTCTATTTGCTTTATCTGATTGTTTGAGCAAGCCACTCTAGTCAAGTAGTCTATTTTCCCTAGAGAGAGCTTGGATATCTTGTTGTTGGAACAATCAATGCCTGTTAGAGATGTGCAAGCAGATAGATCTAGTTCAGAGAGACTACAACCGTAGCACCAGAGGGCAATGAGGTTTGTGGTATGAGATAGGTCTAGAGACTGGATCCCCTTATTGTTGCTACACCACAACTTGCTAAGGTCTGGTGTTGCCGATAGGTCTAAAGAAGTAATTTGATTGTTGGAGCAGATGAGTACTTCTAAGCGAGGAGCCTCTTGGAGGTTTAGTGCCTTAATCTGATTGTTACTACAGTCCAGTACGGAGAGTTGGTTGCAATTGGATAGCTTAAGGCTTGTGATCTGAGCATCTGTACATTCGAGCTCGGTGAGAAGTCCCTTGATAAGAATTGACTGCGCTGTTATAGTGTACTCTTGCTCTAGGTTGTTGCTAGGCTTTTCTTCTAGCCCCGTAATAGTTATCTCATCGACGTACTTGAGCTTCAGTTTGATCTTAGACCCGATAGGCAAGGAGGTCTCAACGGTTACACTAGGTTTTTGCTCTGTGGATGGCTCTACAATGTTAGAGTAGTCTTGAAACGCTTCAGCTTGTTCATAAAGATCCTTAGACCCCTTAGGTATTAAGAGAGTCCTCTTTTGGAGAGTCGTGCGATCCAAGCAACTCTCAAGCGCACCGTCTACTACAAGAGAAAAGGGCTTGTAGCCTATAGTTTTGATTTGTTCTTGTAACTTGAAGTCACCTCTTAGAGATGTCCCACCATTTGACAAAACTTGTCGTAAAAGCTGTCCCCCCTTATGATCTAATCTTAGGTTATGGTGACCAGCCCAAGCCCCAGACGTACTGAAAAGTAGCATCAGGGTCATACAGAGTGTGCGAAGAGTGAGCGACGATTTCATATCGTGTTTTGCTTAATGATTAGTTATGATTAGTGATTAGTCGTTTGGATTAACCTATAGGGCTATGTGAAATGAGCGATACAACCACAGTTGATGTCTAATTGTATCACTGACCTAGGCTTTAGATGAGTCTCTAGGGCAGACGGTGCCTTAGACTCCTCTCAGCGTATGTGTAGAGGTGTGGTTGTCTAGCTCATATTTAGCTGTTCTATTTGGCGGAGTGTGGTGAAAAATGTCTATTTTGGAAAAGACGCGCTAAGGTACAAATAGTTTTTTAGAGTGAAGTAGCCTTGGAGTCTTAAGTTCTGAAAAATTTGATGAGTAACCCGCTGTCTGCAGAGTCCAAATGTAAGTAAAAAGAGGAGTAGTCGTGGGGGAGCGGGGAGGAAAGGTAGACTCACACCTGTGGCTACTCTAGAGGGTACCAGCAAGGAATTTGCGAAATGGCTCGGTAGGCGTTTGGAATCGCTCAGCGAGGAAACGAAAAATTCTTCGGAACTTTGATTTGCTTCTTCCGAAGTTTC
>NZ_CAMYEZ010000018.1 GCF_947254915.1 uncultured Porphyromonas sp.
ACTCCACTCGGTACGCATCATGTCACGCAGGCCCATCGGAGCGGAGCCTAGGAGGGAGATGACGAAGAGCCACTTCATCAAGGTGACAGGATGGTACTTCTGTATAAGTGTTTTGAAGGAGGTGAGGTAGATGGCATAGGAAACAGTTGCCGTGGCGCAGATCAGGTCTCCTAGCGTAGAACCAGCGGTGGATGAGCCATTGGTGGATATGAGGAGCAGAGCGCCTGACGCTCCGACGAAGACCCCGATCCCCTTGAGCCTTGTGATCGGCTCCTTGAGCACGACGGCTGCGAGGAGCATGGTGACGATAGGTCCCAGCGTGGCGACGAGCGACTGATTGACTGGTGAGGTCATCGACATGCCAATGGCAAAGAGTCCTTGGTTGAAAAAGATACCAGTCAGAGAGGCTAAGGCCATTTTCCCCCAATCCTTGAGGTCGATGCGCTCTCGTGTCCCCCAGATATAAGCAATCCAAAAGAGTATCGTGGCACCTAGGAAGCGACAGAACATGTGCGTATATGGAGTGAGCCCCCCACCAAGGAGTGCCTTGGTGAAGGGCCCATTGATTCCAAAGATAATGGTGACGCATAGCATCACGAGGTGTAGTCTCCAGCGAGGACTCATTACTATAGTTATAGAGCGTGCTTAGAAGATTAGCTTACCACACTGGCTGCAGTGCGTCGGCTCGTTGCCCAAGAGACGATTGCGTACGATGCTCTCGATACGATCCCGCAGATCCTCTAGGGGCATGAGCGCAATGACGTCTCCAACGAAAGCTACGCTCAGCATGACTCGTGCCTCGTGCTCGGGGATACCTCGCTGCATCATATAGAAGAGTGCCTCCTCGTCTAGGTGTCCCGTAGCCATACCGTGCGAACACTGGACATCATCGGCGTAGATCTCTAGCTGGGGCTTGCTGTACATGCGAGCCTCGGGAGAGAGGAGCATATTGCGGTTACTCTGGTAAGCTTCGGTCTGCTGAGCCGACTGAGCTACGAAGATGCGCCCAGAGAAGGCTCCTGTGGATTGCTCCTCGAGGAGGTTCTTGAAGAGCTGCGTGCTATGACACTTGGGCTTGATATGCTCAACACGGGTGAAGGTGTCGACGTGCTGTGTGCCATTGGTCACAGCGACTCCACCTAATATCTGCTCGGCATGCTCCCCGAGGAAGCGTGTCCGGAAGCTATTGCGTGTGATGCCATTGTTGAGTGTATAGGCAGCGAGGGTTACTTGGCTCTCTGCCCCTTGGCGCAGGAAGTAGGTGCAGGTGCGGTGCGTCTGGTGGCTATTCTCCTCCATATCGAAGAGCTTGAGCTGAGCACCATCGCCAACGTAGATCTCGGCAACTTGGTTGATGAGGAATCTGGTCCGATCTATCGTGTGGTCGCAGACAAGGATAGAAGCCTCGGCACGATCACCGAGGATGATGAGCCAGCGACGAATGCAGAGGAGTGGCTCCTGAGCGTGGAGTAGCTGGACGAGCTGCACGGGCTGCTCAAGCTGCATACCATCGGGTACGTAGAGGACGAAGGCGTCCTGCACGAAGAGCGTGTTGAGCGCAATGGTGCCGTCGGTATCGACCTCTGCTATCTGCCCATAGTAACGCTCTGCTAGGTCGGGATACTCCTTGACAAACTCTTTGATGGAGCCGACGAAGACTCCTTCGGGGAGCTTGCGCTTCTGATTGGCGTAGTGGGTATAGAGGTAATTGCTGTTGAGAGCGCTCGCCTTGATGGTGAGGGCATTGACCGATAGATCACAGCTATACTGCGGGAGTTGCTTATGCCCTGCGGGGGCTAGGTCTAGCTCCTGTAGATTGATCCCATAGTCGGGAGCGTAGAGTGACTCAATGTCTATACGCTGCCAATCCTCCATACCTCGCTGGGGCAAGGCGTACTCGCTCAGAGCCTCCAGTGCGAAGTCTCTCTGCGCTTGTAGTACTGGTAAACTGTGCTGATCAATGTAATCCTGCTGAGACTGGTAAAGGTCTAGATACTGCAGGTGTGCGGTGGGTGGTTGCTTACGTGGACTCATTGCTTCTCCTCTTTAGCTACCTCTTCCTTGATCCAGTCGTACCCTTCGTCCTCTAGTCTGAGGGCTAGCTCGGGTCCGCCCGATGTGACGATCCGACCTTTGTATAGGATATGGACAAACTGTGGCTTGATGTAGTCCAGCAGTCGCTGGTAGTGGGTGATGACGACGCAAGCGCTGTCGGGACGCTGGAGCGTGTTGACTCCGTGAGCGACGGCTCGTAGAGCGTCAATGTCTAGTCCGCTGTCGGTCTCATCGAGTATCGAAAGACGTGGCTCGAGGACTGCCATCTGGAAGATCTCGTTGCGCTTCTTCTCACCGCCAGAAAAGCCCTCATTGACCGAACGCTTGAGAAGACGATCGTCAAGACCGACCACCTCGCGCTTCTCTTTTAGCATCTTGAGGAATTCGCCAGCGGGCATTGGCTTTTCGCCCTGAGTCTTGCGACGCTCGTTGACAGCCGAGCGCATGAAGTTGACCATGCTCACGCCTGGTATCTCTACGGGATACTGGAAGCTGAGGAAGAGCCCAGCATGTGCTCGCTCTACCGCATCCATAGCCAGCAGATCCTGACCAAGATAAGTCACTTCGCCAGAAGTTACGGTAAAGGCGGGGTGCCCTACGAGGACGGACGAGAGGGTACTCTTGCCACTTCCGTTGGGTCCCATGATAGCGTGCGTCTCACCCTCACGGATGGTGAGGTTGATTCCTTTGAGTATTTCCTTGTCGCCTATGTTGGCGTGGAGATTCTTTATATCGATTATTACGTTGCTCATAGTAGTGTGTAATCTGTATCTGTATAATGTGTAGCGGGGGCGGTGCTAGCCGACACTCCCCTCAAGGGTTACAGAGAGGAGCTTCTGCGCCTCAACGGCAAACTCCATCGGGAGCTTGCTCATCACCTCACGGGCGTAGCCATTGACGATCAGGCCGACCGCCTCCTCGGTGGTGATGCCACGCTGGTTGCAGTAGAAGAGCTGATCCTCATTAATCTTTGAGGTGGTCGCCTCATGCTCCACAACCGCAGAGTCATTACGTATGTCTGCGTAAGGATAAGTGTGTGCCCCGCAATGGTTGCTTAGGAGAAGGCTGTCGCACTGTGAGTGGTTGCGCGCATTCTCCGCTGAAGCAGCGATAGAGACCAATCCACGGTAGCTATTTTGGCTACTACCGGCCGAGATACCCTTCGAGACGATGGTGCTGCGGGTATTGCGCCCGAGATGGATCATCTTCGTGCCAGTGTCCGCCTGCTGGTAGTTGTTGGTCACAGCGACAGAGTAAAACTCTCCCACTGAGTCGTCGCCACGCAGAATGCAACTTGGATACTTCCACGTAATAGCCGAGCCAGTCTCAACCTGTGTCCAAGAGATCTTGCTTCGGTCTCCACGGCATAGTCCACGTTTGGTGACGAAGTTGTAGATGCCACCTCGTCCGTCCTTGTCGCCTGGGTACCAGTTCTGGACGGTCGAGTACTTAACCTCAGCGTCGGTCTCAGCGATGATCTCAACGATGGCTGCGTGGAGCTGGTTCTCGTCTCGCATCGGAGCCGTGCAGCCCTCCAGATAACTCACGTAAGCCCCCTCGTCTGCCACGATGAGCGTACGCTCAAACTGTCCCGTATTAGCCGCATTGATGCGGAAGTAGGTCGAGAGCTCCATCGGACAGCGCACGCCCTTGGGGATATAGACAAAAGAACCGTCACTAAAGACCGCCGAATTCAGCGCTGCGAAGTAGTTGTCGTGCGACGAAACCACCTTGCCCAGGTACTTACGGACCAGGTCTGGATGCTCACGCACCGCTTCGTTGAAAGAGCAGAAGACAATGCCCAGCTCCTGAAGTTTCGTGCGGAAGGTGGTCTTCACCGAGACACTATCCATGACCGCATCGACCGCCATATTGCCCGAGAGCATCGCCCGCTCGTGGAGCGGTATGCCGAGCTTGTCAAAGGTCTTCTCAATCTCTGGATCTATCGTGCCGTCTCCTTCGTTTTTGTGACGAGGAGCCGCATAGTATATAATGTCTTGATAGTCTATCTCGGGGATCGAGAGATGCGCCCAGTCAGGACGCTCTAGTGTGAGCCAGTGACGGTAAGCTTTGAGGCGGAACTCCAAGAGCCACTCGGGCTCCTCTTTCTTTGCCGAGATGAGACGTACCACCTCCTCGTTGAGACCCTTGGGGATAGTCTCCGTATGGACGTCAGTCACGAAACCATACTTGTAGTCCCCCTGGGTGATGTCGTCAAGGATATCCTCACCCGTCGGTGTCACCGCACGTACCTCTGGTTCGGCAGCTGTGGGGACTGTTTGCTTAGGATTATGTTCGTTATTCACTTGATTGTTGCTTTAATTGTTTATCCTGCCAAGAGGTTAGGTCGCCTAGTGCAGCCCACGGGATCAAACCTCGGACTGGGTCGTATAGTCTAGACTTGTCACGCTGATCCTGTGGAGGCTCAGTCGACTCGCCCTCTTCTGTCGGAATGGTAGGCAACTGCGCTAGCACTCCTCGTGGCAGTATGAAGTCGGTTAGATTAAAGATAAGGCTAAAGAATATGATGACGAAGGCTCCCGTGAAGAGAGCTCCCATAAGTTTATTGACAACTGAGAGTGACGAACGCTTAATCGCCCTCACCGTAGGCCGTGCGAGGAAGGCGATGCCCCAGCATGAGAGCGAAAAGGTCGCTACATAAGCACCCACCACCGCCACCCCGTGGGGTAGTCCGAAAGTGCGAGAGATCCAAAGCGCTACGGGTACGCCTATCCAGCGAACCAGTACATAGCCAACGGTGATGCCCAGCACACCAATCAGAGCTGATACGACACCCCGCTTGAAACCCTTGAAGAGCGCCCAAGCCATACAGCCCAGGACCATAAAGTCTATCCAATTGAGCGTATCACCTTCCATACTCCTCGTCAGCTACTTCTGTCTCTCTCCTAGTAATGTGATAAAGCGCTCTAGTGTCTCTCTCGTGGCACTCGGTGCGAAGCTCCTGAGCAGGTCGATCGCCTCTCGGAGTATCTGCTGGATCTGTCTCTCTGTGTAGTCAATGCCACCACGCTCACGAGCTATGCGGAGGAGGTAGTCTATTGAGTCCGCCTCGATAGGTTGCTGTAGATAGGAGATGATCTCGTCTCGCTCCGTGGGGGTCGCATGGTTGAGGACATAAAGCAGAGGGAGAGAGACCTTGCCCTCAATAAGATCGTGACCCGTAGGCTTGCCCACGTCCTGGAGCTTGTCATAGTCAAAGAGATCGTCCTGTAGTTGGAAGGCACGCCCCATCAATTGCCCGAGACGTGCACAGCGCTCCACCTCTTCGTCGGTAGCGTTCACACTCAGAGCCCCCAGCTTAGCACTCGCCTCAAAGAGCGTGCCCGTCTTGCGATCCACCACGGCGTAGTAGTCCTCCTCACGATAGGTGTGTGCCTTTGACAGAGAGAGCTGCATCAGCTCCCCGATAGAGAGGTTACGCCCAGCTTGAGCAACGACACGTAGCATCTCCGAGTTGTGCTCTCGAGAGACTATCTCTAGGAAGGCGGTCGAGAGTACATAGTCTCCCATCAAGACCGCCTGATGATTGCTATAGAGCGCATTGAGCGTAGGCTGTCCACGCCGTGTGTCCGACCAGTCGATGACATCATCGTGGATGAGCGAGGCGGTGTGTAGGAGCTCTATGACGAGCGCAGCTGCGAGTGTCCGCTCATTAGTCTGACCAGCGCATAGCTGAGCGCATAGCCCCACGATGATCGGACGAACGTGCTTGCCCGAGGAGTGCTGCAGATGCTCCAGAGCGTGTGACAGCACCGATGCATCACTCTGTAGTGACCGCTTGAAGACCTGCTCGAACTCTTTGATAAAGTCCGCTATCGGGATCAACAGCCGTGTTCGCTCCTCTTGACTCATCATCGCTCGCGTCTCTATGCCTCTAGATTCTCCACCTCTTGGAGCCACATACTGCTCACCGCATCGCTCGGCATACGCCACTCCCCACGTGAGGAGAGCGATACGCTCAGCACCTTAGGTCCATCGGGCATCGCATTGCGCTTGAACTGCTGGGAGAAGAATCGCTTGAAGAAGACTCCCATCCAGTGCTTGATCTCTTGGGGCGTGTAAATTGCCTCAAAAGCAACCTTGGCTAGGTAAAAGATCTTCTTCGGCTCGAAGCCATCTAGTAGGAAGTGATAAATAAAGAAGTCGTGTAGTTCGTACGGCCCCACGAGGTTCTGCGTCTGCTGCTCGTTACCCGTCTTGGTATCTTTGATCGGCAGTAGCTCAGGACTAATAGGTGTAGCGACGATGTCTTGTAGCGTCGTGGCCAGTGGCGTGTCTCCAGCCTTGTGCGTAGCATACCACCCGACGATCAGCTGTACACTCGTCTTCGTGATTCCACTATTGACCGCATACATAGACATATGATCCCCGTTGAAGGTGCACCACCCCAAGGCTATCTCAGAGAGGTCACCCGTCCCGATCACTGGCGCGTGGTACATATTGGCGAGATCCATCAATATCTGCGTACGCTCACGTGCCTGCGCATTCTCAAAGGTCGCATCCTCCCGATTGCCCTTATAGTCGATGGCCGAGAGATGCTGCTCCGTCGCCTCCTTGATATCTATCTCACGGATCGTCACGCCCAGAGCCTGCATCATAGCATAGCCGTTGCGATAGGTGCGCTCGGAGGTGCCAAAGCCAGGCATCGTCACCGCAATGATCTGCTTGCGATCCAAGCCCAAAAGGTCAAAAGCCTCTGCCGTCACCAGTAGCGCTAGTGCCGAGTCCAGCCCGCCCGAAATGCCAATCACTGCATGCTCCGCACGCATATGCTTGAGGCGCTGTATCAGCCCGCACACCTGTATCTGAAACATCTCGTGACAACGCTCCTCGGGGTTCGCCCCCTCAGGCATAAAGGGATTGCGATCTATGACACGATCCATAGGCTGTGACTTCGCCTCAGAGCGTAGTGTGAAGGGGATGCTCTCCAGCTCCTCCTCATCGGTAAAATGATTGACCGCACTCTTGAAGCTACTATTGATCAGGCGCTCACCATGGATACGAGACACATCAATATCGCTCACGATCATACGCTCCTTGTACTCGAAGCGGCGCATCTCCTTGACTATCTTGCCCACCTCAGCGATAAACGCTTTACCCGTGTAGACCAGATCGGTCGAGCTCTCGCCATAGCCACTAGAGGCGTAGACGTATCCACAGATAGACTGCGACGTGGCGCCACTGATTAGAGAGCGCAGGTAGTCATGCTTGCCTGCATTCTCATTGCTCGCTGAGAGGTTGAAGATGATATGCGCACCATAAAGGCTCAGGCGTGTACCCGGCGTAAAGGGAGTCCACATATCCTCGCAGATCTCGATACCGATGCCCACCTGTCCACACTTGAAGATGATGTTGCGCCCGATAGGCACCGTATGCGATCCCATCTGCACCGTCTTATATTGTAGCGAATCACTGGGAGAGAACCAGCGCTTCTCCTGAAACTCTCGGTAGTTCGGCAGATAAGTCTTAGGGATCGCCCCTAGGATCTTACCGTGCTGGAAGGCGACCGCCCCGTTGAAGAGCTTCTCCTCCACCTTTACCGGCATACCGACGATCACCATCACGTCAGTCTCAGCCGTCTCCTCGACCAATTGGCAGAGCGCCTTCTGCGCTTGATCCAAAAGAAACGATTGGTGAAAGAGATCCCCACAGGTATACCCCGTGATCGAGAGCTCAGGGGTCGTAAGTATCTCTACGCCCAGCTCCTCCGCCTGAAAGATCATCTCCTTGATGCGGCTCGTATTGTAGTAGCAGTCAGCCACTCTGACGTAGGGCACAGCGGCCGCTACCTTGACATATCCATAGTTCATACCTCCAGCTATAGTCTCTTATAGTGCATTACGCTACAAAGATACAAAATCATTGCCGTCTATCCTCATGTACTCACTTCGCCTAGACTCCCCATTGCAGAATCTGGCTACTATGCGAAGGAATTAGGAAGCAAAGGGCTACTCGTAAGCTTGGCGGAATTTAACCTCCACGGAGGAATTTCTTGATTGCTCGCTAGAAAACGAAAATTCTCCACGGAGGGGCGAAATAAAAGTTCGGAAGAATGAAATGAAACTTCGGAAGAATGAAATCAAAGTTCCGAAGAATTTTTCGGCGCCTCCCTGGGAAATGAAAAGTCCCCAGCGAAGAGATTCGAATTTCCTCGCTGGAGACTAAAATCAGCTACGTAATGAGTAACCTATACTAGGGATGCAACTCGTCAAAACCGTTACTCCAGATTTGCAGGATCTGGGATTTCACCCGTCGGGCAATGGTCTAGTGTGAAATGAGTACATTTGCACCGACCGTTTTATAAGAAGATTGCCCGCCGCTGAATGAGTATCCCTGACAATGATAACAAGTATCTGAGCCCTCCGTCAGATGCGCGCCCTATGGTAGACGAGGCGCTATACCAAGAGCTACAGTCCTATGTGGACTCTGCCAAGGCTTTGGCGCGCCTTACCTACAAGTCACTATACATCATCGACTACAACAAGCTGAACTTCCTCTATGTCTCAGGCAATCCGCTCTTCTTATGTGGCGAGTCTGTCGATGAGGTTATGAACGAGGGGTATCAGTTTTACTATCGTCACGTTCCTGATGAGGATCTAGCGTTCCTCCATTTTGTCAATCGGGCGGGCTTTGACTTCTTCAAGGAGATAGCAGTCTCGGAGCGCACGGAGTACACCATATCCTACAACTTTCGGATTGTACCGGCCGAGTCTAAAGAACCAATCTTGATCAATCATCAGCTCACGCCACTCAAGCTAGACTCGTCAGGCAACATTTGGCTGTCGCTCTGTATCGTCTCACTAGCCCACTCGCAAGAGCTGGGAGAGGCTTACATCTCTGCGGTCAACTCTAGTAAGCGATGGCGGCTCTCCTCAAAGAGTGGTCGGTGGAAGCAGATGGAAGACCTCTCGCTCAGCGAACAGGAGAAAGCGGTGATCAGTCTAGCTCACCAAGGCCTGTCCGTGGGAGAGATAGCACAGATCATCCACCGCTCAGAAGACTCTGTCAAGGCATACCGCAAAGCGCTCTTTCTGAAGCTCGAAGTGAGCAATATAACCGAGGCTATAGCCGTAGCCACCAGTCGCAAGCTAGTCTGACGGAGAGACGTAGAGACGCACACTTCGGGGTCTAGCGATATGGTGTCCGTTACGTGTAGCCCTTTGTAGGGACGCACGATCTGTGCGTCCGTCCCCGTTAAAGGATACAATGTTCTGTTTTTACGATGACGGGCTACACGTCTTGCTGTACTACAACGGACGCACAGATCGTGCGTTCCTACAACAGTTACTCGTCTCGCTTTTACGGAAACAGACTCGTGGCTAAGCGTTACTGCGGAGGGAGTCGCGGAGCTTCTGCTGGTACATGCGTAGCACGGTTTCGTCGGTGATCTCCGTGTGGATGACTTCCGTGAGGGAGGGCTCACCTGTGAGCGTCATCTCGGCAAGGAGCCAAGCTATCGCCATCTGGACGTAGTACGCATCGTCGTGTTGCAATGGGACGACATGGTCTAGTGCTGCTCTAGGGGTGGCTAAGCCGTGACGTATGAGGTCCAGCCAAGCAACGATGGTGAGCCGACGTGCGTAGGGATTGGCATCGTAAGCATGCTCAGCTATCAAGCGGAGGACTATCTGGCGCTCTGTCTCTCCCCTACTCGCCCAGTCGGCCAAGACTTCCCTGTAGTAGTCAGGCACCGCCCAGCCATCGCAGAGGGGATAGAGGAGCGGTAGCCCCTCATTAGGAGTAGCTAAGCGAACGATGACGCCTCCGAAGATGATTTTGTACTCATACCATGCGAGGGCTCTCTCGTGAAGTAGCTCGATGGCTTCGTCCAAGGTAAGTAAGCGACTGAACTGCTTTACGGCTTGTCGGAGCCACTTCATACGAATGCCGAGGACGCTCTCGGGTCGTGAGGAGACTTTGGTGCGTAGTGCCATAAAGTCGGCATAGGCTGGCTCCCGACGTTGCTCCAGCTGTGCGAGCAGTGCGGAGGCTTCTTCAAGAGGTGCGGGTGTCATACGGAGGGCGTGTAGCAAGTTTCTCTAAATAGCACAGTCCCCCACATACACGCGTGTATATGGGGGACTGATTACATGATGCCACCGTGAGCGTGTGGAGAGCCTCCACAGTCACTTAGTGATGTGCTTGAGACTACTTCTCGTTCTCTTCGGGAGTGTAGAGAGGGTCGCCAGCGAGCGCCTTCTCCATGTGGCTTATCCAGACGTTGACGATAGCGGGATAGTCAGCTAGGCCGTTCATCGTGCAGTCATCAAGGGTGCACTTATAGCCAGCCTTGTTCATCTCATCGCGCCAGCTTCCCTCCTCAGGATTCTTAGGATCGACACCACCCTTGAGGTCGTTGTTGGCGTGATCACCAGCGATAGACATAAGCGGGTGTAGGAGCATCGTGCCTTCGGTCTTGCCAGCCTTCTTAGCGCGAGCGATCAAGTCGCCTACCAGGTTACCCTCCATATCGACAGTAGCAACAAAGTAGTTGGGGCTGAGCTTCTGTAGCTCCTCCTCAATCTTGTGGTAGCGTGCGTTACCGCGGCCGTAGTTCATGTTCTCAGGATTACCGTGTCCCATGAAGCTAACGAGCTTGTTCTCAGCAACAGCCTTGCCATAGATCTTGTGTAGCTCAGCGGCAACGGTCTTGCAGTCATCATCGCCCTCTAGTAGTGGACCAGCAAGGTAAACGGTCGTCTTGGCGAACTCAGGGTGCTCACCATCGTTGCGGAAGTCCTTGATGCAGTTCTGGATACGTAGGAACTCCTCACCAGGTACGATGTGTAGTGACTGTACTGCGATGTCCTTGTATCCAGCAACTCCAAGAGCCTCTAGATAGAACTTGGGTGCGTAGTAGTTCCACCCCTTCTGAGCACAACGTGTCATGCAGATCTCAGAGGTAAAAGCGAAGTAGAGGTCTCTGTCAGGGAACTTCTTCTTAAAGGCCTCCTGTACCTTCTTAAAGGTCTGCTGAGGCTTATCCCAGGTACTGCCGAAAGAGACGAGGAGTAGAGCCTTGTCTGTGGTCTTCTTTGCCTTCACCTCCTTGGTAACAGCCTGTAGCTTCATGTCGTGATTTGAGAGAGCTAGGTTGTCGTCCTCTGTACAACCTACGCAAGTCAGGAGGGTTAGTCCTAGAGCGCAGAGTGATAAGATTGTTAATAGCTTCTTCATTGTTGATAGGGTTATAAGTGATTTTATATTTGTGTGTGTGTTGGCTTGATAAAGTGTAGTGTACGTTACGGTGTGGGGAACGATAGGTTTTTCTAATCCTCCTCATCCTCCTGAGAGCGCGAGCGACGGGAGGATCGCTTGGTCGGTGTGATCTGCTTGGCTCGTCCGAAGTGAACGCTCATGGTCATATAGAGCGTGCGCCCTGGCGTAGAGGTACCGTAGTGCAGACCGTGAGGTGTGGTCTCGTAGTAGTTGAGCAGGTTGTCCACGCCAATGTTGAGGTCGAGAGACCAATTCTCATTGGGTATGATCGTCTGCTGCGTGTTGAGGCGCCATAGGTGATAGGGCTTGCCGTTGCCATCATCCTGATAGTAGCGGGTACTCTGCATACGTCCGTATAGTCCTACGGCCAGCTTGTAGCGCTGGTGGAGGAAGGCTTCGCTCCACGACAGCCCCACGGTGGCACGGTGGTGTGCCATACCATCAATTGTAACTTGGCGCATCACATCCTTATCATCATCGTGTAGGAGCGCCTCTGTGTCGAGGTAACTATAACTGGTGGTTAGCGTCCACTGCTTATAGATGCGCCACTTGGCGGTGACATCTGCGCCATAAGTCTTGGCGCTGTCCATATTCTTGTACTGACGCACGCGAGCTGGTCTGTAGGATGCGATGAGATCACCAGGGGCTTCTCGACTCGGGATCGTCACAAGGGTGATCATATTGTCGAGGAAGTTGGCATAGCCCGTAGCACTCACGTTGACTAGCGGGTTGTGGTACTCAACGCTAGCTGAGACATAGCGACTAGTCTGCGCCTTGAGGTTGGGATTGCCTAGATGGAGTATGACCATCGCCATCTGACGGACGTATCGATAGTGGAGCTCTTTGATCGTAGGGGTCTTAAAACCTTCGGAGTAGGTAGCACGCAGATTGACTGGGCCTAGCTTGTAGAGGAGGGAAACCTTAGGTGTAAACTTTGCCCCAAAGGCTGGATGATAGGTTAGCCTAGCTCCTGCGGTCAGGTTGAAATTCCTCGTAGGTGTCCACTCGTCCTGTAGATAGAGTCCCGCCTGAAAGTCATTAACCCGATTCTCGTCCAGTCGGCGTGGTGCTATGAGCCAGTTGTGATGCAGGTCTATGCCAGCGCTAAGTCGCTGATCGAAGGGAAGTGCGAAGACCCCCTTGAACTCTGTCGTGATGCGCTGCTGATTGCTCTGCAGACCTACATCTCCAGGGAAGTAGGGGAAGTTCAGCTCCTTGCCATCTGGCAGGAACTCCTTAGCCCAGGTCTCACCCGTGTAGACGTAGTAATAGGCGTGCCTGTAGTACTGCATCCGAGCTGTCAGGACAGCTCCCTGTGGGGTCTGCCAACGCATACCAGTACCTACAGAGGTGTTGTGATAGCGGAAGTCGTAGGTCTTGAAGTCGGGCACACCCGTCGGGCGATGAATATCCTTGCGATAGTAATTGCCCTCGACATAGGCCGAGAGTGGCTTGCCCTGTCGCCAGTAGAGGTGCTGCCCTATCTGCCAGTCTAGGTAGGGATTGGAGGTATTATTGACCGAGTTGGTTACAGGCTTTTCGTATCGGTTGGGGTTCTCGCAGGTTGTGTTTTGCCAACCGTCAGAGTGCTTTAGATTAAAGTCTGTCAGCGTCGTCCAGTCGCCCACCTTATACTGAAAAGCGTTGGACTGATTGATCACTCCATAAGAGGCGACACGCGTGCTATTGTCTATAGATAGGTTGTCGCGACTCTTCTTGGTGATGATGTTGATGACACCCGCTATAGCGTCGCTACCGTAGAGTGCGGAGGAAGCTCCTTTCACCACCTCAATACGCTCGATGCGTGTCGGGTCAACCATATCCAGATTCGTCTGCCCTCCGAGGTCGCTCATCAACCTCTTACCATCCACGAGGATAAGGATATAGCGATCTCCCAGCCCGCCCATCTGCATGGCGGTACCCATATCGCTATGGCTGAAGTCTATCGACGGAATCAGCCCCGAGAGTATCTCTGTAAGGGTTGCCGACCCGTAGCTCTGTAGCGTCTTAGCATTGATGATCTCCGTCTGTACGGGAGCGTTCTTGAGGAGGTAGTTTGTTCCCGTGCCCGTCACGACCACTTCGTCGAGATTGACGACCGAGAGCGAGTCAGTCGGTGTCTCGCTCTGCGCTATAAGCGTAGTGGGGAGTAGCAGGGCTAATAGCTGAACAACGAGAGCTAAATATTTATTCATAAGACAGCCAAGGGAACTAATCTAAATAAGCAACTCAACTTCAACGCTAATAGGTTAGGTTAGAGAAGCTTTTATTCGTTGCAAAGGTAGTAAAAAAAGCATTACGTAGCAACCTACAGATCTTGTCCTAGATTCCGCAAATATCACGAGTTATGCGACTCAACAGAGGGGTATTTGTGAGAGTTTGCGGAGTCGCGAGAGCGACTTATTTGGAGATGCTTCGGCTAGGACGTATGATGATGAGCGAGAAATAAGGGATAGGCTGACGGGAGAGGAATGTGTCACGGTCACTGGTGAGAAGCTCTAGATCGGGATTGCCTAGATGCTCGGCATAGATGAAGTCGTAGTTGTCCTCGGCTATGACCTCACGAACGATGTCGGCACAGCGTGAGAGCTTCATCACTACCACAGTAATTTCCATCGAAAGTGCCTCACGGAGCTGAGAGCTACTGGCAACCTTGCTCCGTACGAGAAGCGACTCGTCTTGGCGCACCAGTCCCTCACCAAAGGCTGCCGCTGTGGCTATATAATAAGGTATCCCTGGTACGATCTCTATCTTGGCACCCGCCCGACGAAGCAGGTCTGCGAGATACTGCACCGTGGCGTAGGTGCCAGCATCGCCGATAGTGACGACGCTACAGGCGATTCCCCTACCCTGCTGCTCCATCAGTCGGGTGGCAAGCTGCTCGTAGTAGCTGATCGCCTCTGTGCGGTCGCTACTCATCGGGATCTCTAGGATCTGACATCGCTGAGCGAGGGCGGAGCCTTCGGGTAGTGCAGCGATGATGCGGTGAGCGGCTTCGCCTAAGCAATAGATCTCGTCAGCCTTCTGAAGCTTGCCATAGGCACGTATAGAGATATCCTCAGGCGTAGCAGCGCCGAGGGAGACGATTGCTATCGGCTGTGGCGCTTTCATCGGCGGAAGAGGTGCTTGAAGTTGTCATTGTAGAGCTTGGAGAGCCCAGCGCGATTGTCAATGGCGTCACCGATGACCATCAATGTGGTGAGCGTGAGGTGATGCTCGCGAACTATCTGCGCCAGCTCGGAGAGTTGACCTCGATAGATCCGTTGCTCGGGCCAGGTGAGCTTGTAGCAGACCGCTACGGGCGTCGTGGGCGGATAGTGAACGAGTAGCTCCCGCTGCACCTCCTCGGCAAGGGTGGCACTGAGGTAGATGCACATCGTGCTTTGCGAGGCAGCGAGCTTGTGCAGTTGCTCTCGCTCGGGCATAGGCGTACGACCGCCACCTCGGGTTAGGATAATGGTCTGCACACGCTCAGGGATGGTAAACTGAGACCTGAGCTCTGCAGCGGCTGCTAGGAAAGAGGAGATACCAGGCGTGATATGATAACTCATACCAGCCTCGTCAAAGAGTGCCATCTGCTCTTGTATCGCGCCAAAGATGGCGGGGTCTCCCGTATGTAGTCGCACGATGAACGCGTGCTTGTCGTAAAACTCCTTCATCAAGGCAAACTGCTCCTCGAGATTCATATCGGCGGAGCTTTTCACAGTGGCACCCTCCTTAGCATAGTAGGTTAGCTCAATGGGAACTAAGCTGCCAGCATACAGGATCAGGTCAGCTCGCTCGAGGAAGTGCTTACCACGCACGGAGATTAGCTCAGGATCGCCAGGACCCGCCCCAACAATCTCTATATGCCCGTGGGGCAACCCTTCGGGAGCTACCGCAAGGCTATAGGTGAAATCGCTCTGCGGGGTGAGACAACCCTTTTGCTTCTCTATAATAAGGAGTCCCCCTTGACTGGCTGCGAGTGCCGAGGCTTCGCTGACGCTCGTTGAACCAGTGGCTGTGGCGACACGTTCCGAGGGATTGGGCACCTCAATGGTGGCTAGCTCGTCACTACTGTAGAAGTGGCAAGGCTTGCCTAAGTGCTGGGACAGCTCGTCGAGGATCGGTTCGCCACGCTTGAGCTCGATGCTATTGATCGTGGCGATAGCACTGGGGGCAAAGCCTTTGACACGAATGTCTGAGAGGATATGCTCCACGACACCCTCGGGATTTGCCTGATGGCGACAGCCCACACCGAGGTGCAGGAGTGGCGGACGAAAGTATAGACAAGGGATGGTCAAGCCCTCCAATAGGCGAAAGCTCACTGCGATAAGCAGGTCGTAGCGACTTTGGTCTATCTCCTCGTAGTGGTAGTAGATGTCTACATGCTCTGGGTGGGTGCGCTCTAGATAGGCGGTACCCTCGGAGCGCATCTCGAGGAGCAGAGCAACGGGGCGCTTGTTGACAAAGGTGGTGATGGCGGCGTTCATACTACAGCCTGCGGTCTCACTTCTCCACCCGCTCTCTGCGCCCAAGGTGTCTAACGCCCACAGTCCCTGACGGTCGCTCTGGGTTGTGATGACCGGCTCGGCACCTAGTATGTGTGCGATGCGCTCGGTCCACTCGTTGGCTCCGCCGATGTGTCCCGAAGCGACGGAGATGACGTACCGCCCTGTGGTATCTACGCAGAGGACCGCTGGGTCGTGATGCTTATCTCTGAGCAGTGGAGCAATGGTGCGAACGCAGATGCCCATGGCGGAGACGAAGAGTAAGACATCGCTCTCGTCAAAAAGCATTTTAGCCCCCTCGGCTAGGCTAGGAAGTAGGGTGAATGATTCGCTTAGCTTCTCCCGATGTGTCGTATAGAGCTTTACGTCGGGCAGTTCGCTCGCTATCTTGAGTGCGATTGCTTGACCATCGGGAGAGATGGCGAGGATCGCTATGCGTGTTTGTGAATTCATACTAGTGTGTGCTTTTGGTCGCTTGTAGGACAGCTATCGGGTTGTAGTCGTCGATCTGCATACGAGTCGTAGAGGCTATGGAACCACCGACGGCAGCGACGGCTCGTCTGAAGGCCTCCTCGCTCTCGTTCGAGACGGAGTTGAAGACGATCCGCCCACCTATGGCGAGACGATGCCACGCCTCCTCGACAATCTCCTGCAAATGTCCGCCATGCCCGCCAATGAAGACAGCATCGGGCTGAGGCAATGGATCAAGATCGGCACGAAGGAAGTCGCCCCCGCAGAAGGTAATGCCTGGGGTGTGGTGACGACGCGCATTGGCGTCAAGAAGCTCGGCGCCCTCGGGACGTATCTCGAAGGCGACCACTTGTAGAGTCGGTTGCTGCAGGCGAGCCTCGATAGAGACGGAGCCGGTGCAGGAACCGATGTCCCACAGGACGTGCGCCTGATGTAGGTCTAGCTGCGAGAGCGTCTCAAGACGTATCGCCCGCTTGGTGATCATACGCTCACGTCCGTTGAGCGGAATGAAGTCCGCATCGGGGATACCAAAGGGACGCGGCAAGGGCTTCGTCTGAATGAGGATTAAGTTGTTGGGATAGGCGAAAGTGCGCTCAGCCATTTCCGCAATAGAGAGACGGTAGAGCTGCTGTCGCTCCCTATTGCCTAGATGCTCCCCAACGATGGCTCGGTAGTTGTCGTAGCCGTAGTCGAGCATGCGCTGGGCGATGCGCTGAGGAGTGTGCTCCTTGCGATCAGTCAAGATACCAATCATTCGCTCGCCAGAGATCAGCGCAGCGTCAAAGGCTTGCCACGGTCTCCCCGTAAGCGACACAACGTGCATATCTTGGTACGGTTGCAGAGCCGCATGGGCGAGCAGCTGGAGAGAGTGGAAGTAAGGATGTAGCTCGATCTCCGCCTCGGGGAGGAGCTGCATGATGCGTTGCCCGATGCCGTTGAAGATGGGGTCGCACGAGGCGAAGACGACGACCGTGTCGTACGCTTTGTACTGCTCGATCACATCGTCTATCGGCGGAGTTATATCGATCCAGTGATACTCCGCCGGCAAGATCTCACGGACGATATCGTGGTGCCGAGCCCCTCCTGAGAAAGTGCGCTCGCCAGCGAGTCGCTCCAGTAGCTCTGGATTCCACCGTTGCTCACGATCGTCACTGAGCCCTATGAGGATGATTTTCATAGGTCACGACCAGGATTGAGCGTCTCGGCATCGCCATAGCTAAGGGTTGCGTTAACCAGCGTTGCCGCTAGATTACTGCCCCCTTTGCGCCCCTCGATGATGAGCTTAGGGATATCGTGGAATGGCTTGACCATGTGCTTTGACTCGCACACATGAACGAAGCCAACGGGCGCTGCGATGATCCCTGCGGGGTGAGCCTTGCCCTGGCGAATGAGGTGCGCCAGCTCCATGAGAGCCGTCGGGGCGTTGCCAAAAGCGTAGAGCGCATCGGGGTGCTCCTCGACAGCGAGCCGTATACCAGCTTGTGTGCGGGTTATGTCCAGTCGCTCTGCCATCTCAGCGACACGCGGGTCGTGCAGGTAGCAGAGGACCTCGATACCGTAGCGCACCAAGGCTCCTTTGCGGATGCCCGAGGCAACCATCGTCACGTCGGTCACGATGGTGCGTATCTTGCCATCCACATAACCTTGGTAAATGCGAGAGACCGCATTTGGGTCGCTGTAGAGTAGCTCCTCCATCTCAAAGTCGGCCGTCGTATGGACCGCGTGGAGCATCGCCCAGAGGTGGTCGAGCGGATAGCTCTCAGGATGCTTGAGTAGCGAAAGGATCGTGCGAAAGCTCTCGCTCATGATGCGTTGCCCGACCTTCTCCTCGTCACTGCCCTTGTCACGATAGTAGCCTCGTGGCGTAACGATCTTACCCTTTGAGAGGAAGCTCTGACTATTGCCGATGATGAGGACGGTAAACATATCCACCTCTTGCGTATCCAGTTCTCGCAGGGTCGTCGTCCAGACCCGTTGGTCGGGACGCCCCGCCTGCTGCACCAGCCCTACGGGGGTGTCGGGTGACCGATGCTTGAGAAACAGCTCGCGCACACGCTCCAGCTGCCAGTACCGCTTGATGCTCTTGGGATTGTAGATTGCTGTGACGAAGTCCGCCTCTGCCGCTGCGATGGCACGTCGCTCGATGATTGCCCACGGAGTCATCAGATCACTCAGAGAGATGATGCAGAGATCATGACCAATGGGTGCCCCGAGGAGGGCAGCCGCCTTCTGAAAGGCGGAGATCCCAGGCAGTACCTCTAGCTCCACATCACTACCCCGATCATCGCACATCTCATAGAGGAGCGGTGCCATCCCGTAGATGCCCGCATCGCCAGAGCTTATGACACAAACCGTTTGCCCAGCCTCGGCACGTTCGATAGCAAGCCTAGCTCGCTCACGCTCTTGGCGCATACCTGTGTCAATGCACTCAGCGCCCTCGTGTAGGTACTCTTGGATAAACTGAAAGTAGTAAGCATACCCCACCACCACATCAGCCTCTCTAAGGGCTTGATGCACGGCGGGCGTTATATCTTCTGGACTGCCGGGACCAATGCCGGCGATATAGATCTTCTTCATAGTATCTCTATTTGTTATTGTTGGACGGACTGCACTCACCGCTTATTTTTACAGCGACGAGACTTCGCCCGACGAATGACTCTGCTAAGGTAACGAAAACCGAGCACTACGCCACTCACCGAAACGACCAAACCACCCAATACCAGCACCAGCATGCAAATGATACGCAGCGTCGGATGCTCCGCAAAGAAGCCGATACGGAGGTTGTGACAGAAGGGGTAGAGCCACTTCTTGACTCGTCCGTTGAGACTGTAGTAACGCGTCTCTCCAGTCGTCGGACTAATGTAGAGACGACTCGACTCCTTGTCCTGTGCGGATATGCGATAGATCGGCAACTCGTACTTATCATTTAGGCTGACGTAGTAGTTGTCGTAGTGATCCATCAGCTCGATCTGCATGTCGGAGGTTCCCAGCACAGGCGTGAGCTTAGCTTTGATATCCTCCTCTGTCAGATGCAACGGCTGTGGAGCTTCACCCAAAGCGTCCCAGCTCTCCAGCTGCCCATAGCGCTGCACCTCGTAGTAAGGGTGCCCGCCATAGCTCCGCCAAGTGATCTGCTGCACACCGCCTAGGTCAAGTAGCAAGCGGTAGTCATACATGTCCGAGCGACCCAGCTGTGGAGCCTCCTCCTGCTGCGCCTCCTTGCGCTTCGTCTCAGTCTCATGCTGAGGCACGATCCACGACGGCAGATCGTAGAGCGACATCACCCCGCTGAGGGCGAAAAGCGTTAGTGACAGACCAAAGATCACGCCTCCGACGAGGTGCCAGTGCAAAGTCTTCTGGCGCTTGTAGGGACTGCGCAAACGCTTCGTTCGTCTCCACATACGGAGGTAAAGACGTATCCCAAGGTAAAGCCCCGTAAAAGCAGCAATGACAGCCAGCGAAGCGAAGATTGAGATGACCCAGAGCCAAGCGGTGCGATTTTGTCGCAGCCACCAGTAGTAAAACATGTGGGGAATCGTACCACACGATGCCCCAATACGCTCCGAACGAGTGCAGAGCTGTACCGCATCGCCCGTTTGACTAGAGAGATAAAGGTAAGTTCCCTCAGGATCGTCAAAGCGGTATCGGTAGAGGGGCAGATCCTTCTTGATCCTCGGGTAAGGCGTCCACGTGTCTATGTGTCGTATCGTATCGACCGCCACGATAGGCGCAGAGCTAAAGCGCGACGCATACTGCTCATACCAAGCCTCTGGCACCGAATCCGTAGCCGTCGTAAGGAGCGAGTCCGCATGCCACAGATACCCACCCTCGCTCGTCTCCACACGCCACATTGGCTTGCCACAATGTGTGGTGAGCGAGAGTGCCGTCAGCTCTTCACCAGGCTGTAGCTTCGCCTGTAGCGTAGCTTCCGACGGTAGAGCCACAGAGGTCGCAAGGGTGTCCTGTAGCGGTAAGTCCTTGTCCCCGAGACGGGGAAAGGAGCAAAAGATCATCACTCCTCCCGAGATCAACCATAAGAGGAAGAGCGGGGCACAGACAGTGCCAAGTATTTTGTGAAGCCAGCGCATAGCCGTAATCAGATTATAGAGTTATCATGTTTCGTGTGGGATTGTTCCCATAGGGCAAAGGTACCACTATTCGCAAAGGGAACCACTAACTAGGGCAAAACTAAGCTCCAAATCGTCCTCACAAGACTACCCCAAGCACAGGCGTGCAAGGGCTTGTCAGAATGAACGGCTCGTGCGTCCGTTCCCGTAAAAGGGGGTTGCGTCAAGATTCTGACAACAACGGATGCACGAGCCGTACGACTAGACAAGGGGGGGACTCGTAAGGTTTGCAGAGTTTCGACCTTATAGCTCTTTAGATATTGGACAAGTAACGATTGTCACTCGTTGACAAGCTCTTTTTAGAAGCGCTAAACTCTGCGTTGTCTTATTTGATTCCTATGGAAAGCTTTCAAGAGCAAAGCCTCTGAATGTGCTTTCAGCATCTCTAGGTGTTTTGTCTTTGTAGGGCTAAAGATCTGTAGATAAAACACCTTTAGCTTACTAACACCTCTGTATGCAACCAACTTGAGTGAGTGATCGGCATTGTATGCCGATGTTTGCACCATTTGTGGATCGTAGCTTATGTCTTGACCGAAACCGTTGATTGTAATCCACTCTTTAAAGGCTTTTGAGTCAAGACACTCATCGGTAAATACATTCGGGTTAAGAATCATATTGATAAATGAGTACCCATCTTCATTTTTTGAAGTAGAGTAATAGACAACAGTAGCATTTGACTGAGCTTGCTTATCGGGTTTAGTGGCAAACATAAGATTTCCATTAGCCCTATCACTCTCTGACTCTACGACTTGTCTGAGAGCTAGCGAGTTCTCATAAGACTCCACTTTACTCATATCACCACTTGCAAAAGCACTCCACGATGGGAAATCAAGGGCGTAGACAATTCCTTCTGGTGATGCAGCCTTTTGTTTGAATGCAATCATAAGATTGGTCCCATACTCCTTCAAGGGATATGATACGATTTCCACTCTAAGGTTGGGATCTTTGTCGGAAGTACCCTTATACATAAACTTCTTACGCTCTAAGTTAGTGAACCCATACTCTGCAAGCATTCGTATCGTATTGGGGCAGTTATCTAGCGAAGCTTCCTTAGAAAAAGCGAAGATGATATCCTCCTTACCTCTAGGGTCTTCGACCTGATAAGTTACAACAGGTATCACTGGCCTGTCTTTATTGACAAATGAAGGGTACTGTTTCTTCAGTATCTCTACGTCTCGCTTCACCCTACCTAGCTTAGCTTCGTGAGCTAGTATGCCTCGATCACTGTCTGGCACAAACTTTAGCAGTGGTAATTCATTAGTAGACGTTGGAGGTTCTGGGGTAGAGCGCTTCTGTTTGAATGCAATCATAAGATTGGTCCCATACTCCTTCAGGGGATATGAAACGACTTCCACACTAAGGTTGGGATCTTTGTCGGAAGTACCCTTATACATAAACTTCTTACGCTCTA